>NZ_JANLGL010000150.1:0-14820 GCF_024655625.1 Pseudomonas sp. 18.1.10 | reverse complement strand
CAATAACTCTGTCGACTGATACACCGCATTCGCGAGCAAGCCCGCTCCCACATTTGGTTTCCGGTTTAGTCAGCTGGAAGCACTTCGAGCACGCATATCGTCCCAGCCTCGGGATAGTGCCAACGCACATCCACATCCCAGAACTGCGCACCATACTCACGTTCAGGCCCAGGCGTCTGATACGCCGGCCGCGGGTCTTGCGCCAAACACTGCTCAATCAACGCCACCAACGGCTCATCCAGCCGCTGGGCGTGGTGTTGTGCCTGGTGCAACGCAGTCTTCAGCCACTGCACGGGAATCAGTGCAGGTGCACCGCTGGCCATGTCATTGGTGGCCGTGTCGATGATGTCTGCGTAGGGCACATACGGCTTGATATCCAGCACCGGCGTGCCGTCGAGCAGGTCGATCCCGGAGATCCACAGCCGGCCCGGCTCCACCTTGTCCAGCTTGACCACCGACTGGCCGATGCCATTGGGCCGGTGCGTCGCGCGGGTGGCAAACACGCCCATGGAGGTGTTGCCGCCCAGGCGTGGCGGGCGCACTTTCAGGCGTGGCTTGTCTTCCAGGGCCTGGTGGAACAGAAACAGCAGCCACACATGGCTTACCTGCTCCAGGCCCTGCACCGCCTCGCCGCCGTCGAACGGCGCCACCAGCTCCAGCACGCCACGGGCGGCAGGCGCCAGTTGCGGTTGGCGCGGGATGGCGAACTTCTCCTTGAAACAGGAGCGCACGAAGCCGACGGGCGAGACGTTGTAGCTCATGGCTTACGCACGCACCCGCAGGGTCAGGCCCTTGAGGAAATTACGCAGCAACTGGTCGCCGCAGGTGCGGTAGTTGGTGTGGCCGAACTTGCGGAACAGCGCGCTCAGCTCAGGCTTGGACACCGGGAACTCGGCGGCCTTGAGGATGGCGTGCATGTCGTCTTCTTTCAGCTCGAAGGCCACGCGCAGCTTCTTGAGGATGATGTTGTTGGTCACCGGGGTTTCGATCGGCTGCGGCGGACGGCTTTCGTCCTTGCCACGCTTGAAGATCACCAGGCCATCGAGGAAATGCGCCATGACGTCGTCCGGGCAGAACACGAAGCCTTCTTCCTCGTCCTTCTTGAGGTAGGTCAGCAGGTCGTCCTTGGTCACGTCCATGCCGCCGAGCTTGATGATCTCGACCATCTTGTTGTCACTGATGTCGAGCATGTAGCGCACGCTACGCAGTACGTCGTTGTGAATCATGGTGGGTAATCCTGGTATTCAACTGAGGACACCGCGCAAATCCGGCGGTGTCGAGAAAGGGGCAGCGGCTTAGAACTTCTCTTTGGCCGACAGGTAGCGCCACTGGCCGACCGGCACCTTGCCGATGGACACGCCGCCGATACGGATGCGACGGATGGCGATGACCTTGAGGCCCACCGCTTCGCAAAACAGCGCGATCACGCCCGGCTGCGGGTTTTTCAGCGCAAAACGCAGGCGGTTTTCGTTCTGCCAGCTGGCTTTGACCGCCGGCAGCTCCTTGCCTTTGTAGGTCAGGCCGTGGTTCAGGCGGTTGAGGCCGTGGGCAACCATGTCGCCTTCGACTTCCACCACGTATTCCTGCTCGATCTTGGCGGCATCGGCGGTCAACTTGCGCAGAATCTTCCAGTCCTGGGTAAACACCAGCAGGCCGCTGGCCTTGGCTTGCAGGTCGGCGCTGGCGGTCAGGCGCAGGAAGTGGCCCTTGAGCGGGCGCTTGCTGAAGCGGTGTTCTTCGGACAGGGTGTCGGCGCTGATCGAGGCCATCGCCGTTTCTGCATCCACGCCAACCGGCGCGTGCAGCAGGATGGTCACCGGCTCTGGCACGGTGGCCTTGGCGTCCGGGTCGAGCTCGACCTTTTGGGTGGTGACCTTGAACTGCGGCTCGTCGATCACTTCACCGTCCACCGAGACCCAGCCGCCTTCGATAAACAGCTCAGCCTCCCGACGGGAGCAACCGACCAGTTCGATAAGGCGTTTGGAGAGGCGTATGGGGTCAGTCATGACAAGGGCCGTAACAAAAGGGGGCGGCTATTGTACCTGCCTGGCGCCGGTTAATCCCGGCCCCATTTCAGGGCAATGGCCTTATTTGGTTCAACTCGGTCTAAATGCGGGAGCGGGCTTGTGTGGGAGCGGGCTTGCTCGCGAAGACGATGTGTCAGTCAAACATGTATCGACTGACACGCCGCCTTCGCGAGCAAGTCGAATCGTCGCACCGCCGCTCCCACAGGTGTTCGGCGTTGAGTCAGCCGCTACTTATTTGTTGTTGCTGGCGTAAACGCAGGTGCAGCAACGGATAAGGCTGGCCCAAGCCATCATGCTCCGTCCGTCCGATTACCTCGAAACCCTGCTTGAGGTAGAAACCCAACGCCTGCGGATTCTGTTCGTTGACGTCCAGCTCATCGGCATTCATGTGCTCAATGGCATATCCCAGCAGCTGCCGGCCAAGCCCCTGGCCCCGATGCTGCGGGTCGATAAACAGCATCTCCACCTTGCCCGCCGCCACGCCGGCAAACCCGGTGATGCGTTGGCGCAGGTCCTTGGTGCAGATCAGCATCACGGCGTCCAGGTAGCGGCTCAGCACCAGATCCTTGAGCAACACGATGTAGCTGTCCGGCAAAAAGTCATGGGTGGCCCGCACCGACGCCTCCCAAATCCGCGCCAACTCCGCGTAGTCGCTGGTTTTAGGTGTATGGATAACCGAATGCTGACGCATGCCCGCTGCCCCTTGCCAGAGATGATTGGCGCCGATGGGCAAACGATAGACGTAAAAAAGCCCCGCATCTTGTCCAGAGGCAGGGCTTTTTCAAATCTTTACAGGGTTAGTCGCGCTTTTCGGCCCACAGGTCGTACTCGTCGGCATCGGTCACGGTGCACCAGACCTTGTCGCCCGGCTTCAAACCGCTGGCGTCGTCGATAAACACGTTACCGTCGATCTCCGGCGCGTCGAAGAAGCAGCGGCCTACGGCGCCTTGCTCATCGACTTCGTCGATCAACACTTCGATTTCCTTGCCGATGCGCAGTTGCAGGCGCGCCGAGCTGATGGCCTGTTGATGCGCCATGAAACGCTCCCAACGGTCCTGCTTGACGTCGTCCGGCACCACGGCCAGGTCCAGCAGGTTGGCCGGAGCGCCTTCCACCGGCGAGTACTGGAAGCAACCAACGCGGTCGAGTTGCGCTTCGGTCAGCCAATCCAGCAGGTACTGGAAGTCTTCTTCGGTTTCGCCGGGGAAGCCGACGATGAAGGTCGAACGGATGATCAGCTCCGGGCAGATCTCGCGCCAGTTCTTGATGCGCGCCAGGGTCTTGTCTTCGAAGGCCGGGCGTTTCATGGCTTTCAGGACTTTCGGGCTGGCGTGCTGGAACGGGATGTCCAGGTACGGCAGGATCTTGCCGGCGGCCATCAACGGGATCAGCTCGTCGACGTGCGGGTACGGGTAAACGTAGTGCAGGCGCACCCACACACCCAGGCTGCTCAAGGCTTCGCACAGTTCGGTCATGCGGGTTTTCACCGGCGCGCCGTTCCAGAAGCCGGTGCGGTATTTCACATCGACGCCGTAGGCGCTGGTGTCCTGGGAGATCACCAACAGCTCTTTCACGCCGGATTTGACCAGGCGCTGGGCCTCGTCCAGCACATCACCGACCGGACGGCTGACCAGCTTGCCGCGCATCGACGGGATGATGCAGAAGCTGCAGCTGTGGTTGCAGCCTTCGGAAATCTTCAGGTAGGCGTAGTGACGCGGAGTCAGCTTGATGCCTTGCGGCGGCACCAGGTCGATCAGCGGGTTGTGATCCTGACGCGGCGGCACCACGTCGTGCACGGCGTTGACCACCTGCTCGTACTGCTGCGGACCGGTCACCGCCAGCACGCTCGGGTGCACGTTGCGGATATTGCCTTCTTCCACACCCATGCAGCCGGTCACGATGACCTTGCCGTTTTCCTTGATCGCTTCGCCGATCACTTCCAGGGACTCAGCCTTGGCCGAATCGATGAAACCGCAGGTGTTGACCACCACCACATCGGCGTCCTGGTAAGTGGACACGACGTCATAGCCTTCCATACGCAGTTGCGTAAGGATGCGCTCGGAATCGACAAGCGCCTTCGGGCAACCCAGGGAAACAAAGCCAACCTTGGGGTTGGCTTTTGCGATGGTGGTGGACATGTCTAACCTCGGTATTGAATGACGCCGCCGCCGTGAAGGGCAGGCAGCGGACGGGCGCTTGGTGCGCCTCTGGTCAAAAAGTGCGCAATTCTATCGATGGGCAACGCGCTTGACCAGCTTTATGCGGGGAAATGCGACGAGTGCTGTGTTGGTAGATTCACAGCTCCCTGACCATGCTCTCAAGCCCGGGCATCTTGTTCTGTGCGGTGCGATACAACTTTAGACATTCCCACACCTAACGCCTGGAGCACTTTCAGGAGTGTGGAGAGTTTTGGGTCGCCGCCGACGGCGATGGATCGGTAAAGATTCGCTCTATTGAGCCCTGTGTTCTGCGACAAACTCAGCATTCCGCCGCGAGCTTCCGCCACCCGGCGAACAGCAACAAGGAAGGCATCTTCACCGCCTTCTTCATCGATCTCCTCAAGGGCGACAGAAAGATAGTCGAGGGCAAATGCTTCATCGTCTCGGAGCATTTCAAGGACGCTATCTTCATGAGAGCGAGTACGAATGGTCATTTTTGCTGCACCTTGTAGGATTTCCAGAGAGCCTTTGCTTGATCGATATCGTTTTGCTGTCTGGCTTTTGAGCCTCCGCCCAACAGAAAAACAATCTGCCGATCCTGAATTGCGTAATACACGCGAAACCCGGGGCCGAAATCGAGTTTCATCTCAAAGACTCCATCTCCCACCGGCTCGGTAACGCCAAAGTGACCAAGGGACGCTCGGTCCACTCTGGTCGTGATTCTCGCTTTTGAACGCGTGTCTTGCACGGTGTCCAGCCAAGCTTGGTAGATATCCACGCCATTGACTGACAGTACGTGTTTCACCTCATACATGAGAAATGTACCTTAAAAGAGACAGATCGATGATTGAGTTTCTATATCGACTGAACCTGCCCTGTGGGGGCTCGATTTATTGATGGAGGACGCCAAGCGAGGACGCGCTATTCGAGCCGGGCCAGAAATATACGGTTGGCGGTAACTGTGTTCAATGCAGGCTAAAAGGCTCCAAAATGCCGCGTCATCCAGTGGCGACGGCCTAAAAGGGCTCCCAATACACACGAACCGCGAAATCCCCCAACCGCTGCGCTATGCTTCGCGCCGTTGCCCACAGGTAAAACGCCAAGGTCAATAAAACGTCTGTTACGAGAAGTAAAACAGCGCATGCTACGGTCAGCTGAGACGCGCTGTTTATAAAAGACCTCAGGTCAAAGGGCAGGAGTGGTTGATGGGTCAGGCAAGTAGTCCGGCGGCAGGCGCCGCGCATTCCACCACTAAGCCGATTGGCATGCTGGTGGCCGCGGTCGGGGTGGTTTACGGCGATATCGGGACCAGCCCGCTCTACACCCTTAAAGAGGTGTTCAACGGCGGTTATGGGGTTCAGGTCAACCATGACGGCGTGCTGGGGATTCTGGCGCTGATCTTCTGGTCGCTGATCTGGGTGGTGTCGATCAAATACATGCTGTTTGTGCTGCGCGCCGATAACCAAGGCGAAGGCGGCATCATGGCCCTGACTGCGCTGGCGCGGCGGGCGGCGGGGGAGCGCAAGAAACTGCGCAGTTTCCTCGTGGTGTGTGGCTTGTGTGGCGCAGCGCTGTTCTACGGCGACAGCATGATAACCCCGGCGATTTCCGTGTTGTCGGCCGTGGAAGGCCTGGAGCTGGCGTTCGACGGCCTGGAGAAATGGGTCGTGCCCATCGCCCTGGTCGTGCTCGTGGCGCTGTTCCTGATCCAGAAACACGGCACCGACCACATCGGCAAGCTGTTCGGCCCGGTGATGGTGACCTGGTTCCTGGTGCTGGGCGGCCTCGGTGTGTATGGCATCACCCTGCACCCCGAAGTGCTCAGTGCGATGAACCCGATGTGGGCCGTGCGCTTCTTCGAGGCGCACCCGGGCATTGGCGTGGCGATTCTCGGCGCGGTGGTGCTGGCGCTGACCGGCGCCGAAGCGCTGTACGCCGACATGGGCCACTTCGGCCGCAAGCCCATCGCCCGCGCCTGGTTCATCCTGGTGTTGCCGGCGCTGGTGCTCAACTATTTCGGCCAGGGCGCGATGCTGCTGGGCGACCCGGAAGCCGCGCGCAACCCGTTCTACCTGCTGGCGCCGAGCTGGGCGCTGATCCCGCTGGTGGTGTTGTCCACCCTGGCCACGGTGATCGCGTCCCAGGCGGTGATCTCCGGCGCGTTCTCCCTGACCCGTCAGGCGATCCAGTTGGGTTACATCCCGCGCATGCACATCCAGCACACGTCCAGCGCCGAACAGGGCCAGATCTACATCGGCGCGGTGAACTGGTCGCTGATGGTCGGCGTGATCCTGCTGGTGCTGGGCTTCGAGTCCTCCAACGCCCTGGCCTCGGCCTACGGCGTGGCGGTGACCGGCACCATGTTGATGACCACCATCCTGGTGTCGGCGGTGATGTTGCTGCTGTGGAAGTGGCCACCGATCCTGGCGGTGCCGGTACTGGTTTGCTGCCTGTTGGTCGACGGCCTGTACTTTGCCGCCAACGTGCCGAAGATCATCCAGGGCGGTGCCTTTCCGGTACTGGCGGGGATTGTGCTGTTCGTGCTGATGACCACCTGGAAGCGCGGCAAGCAATTGCTGGTGGAACGCCTCGACGAAGGCGGCCTGCCGCTGCCGATCTTCATCAGCAGCATCCGCGTGCAGCCGCCCCATCGCGTGCAGGGCACGGCGGTGTTCCTCACGGCGCGGCCAGACGCGGTGCCCCACGCCTTGTTGCACAACCTGCTGCATAACCAGGTGTTGCACGAGCAAGTGGTGCTGTTGACGGTGGTCTACGAAGACATCCCGCGGGTGCCGGTAGAGCGGCGCTTCGAGGTGGACGCCTTTGGCGACGGCTTCTTCCGCGTGATCCTGCACTTCGGCTTTACCGATGAACCGGATGTGCCCGAGGCGCTGAAACTGTGCCATCTGGATAACCTGGATTTCAGCCCGATGCGCACCACCTACTTCCTCAGCCGTGAGACAGTGATCGCGTCGAAGATCGAAGGCATGGCGCGCTGGCGCGAAAGCCTGTTCGCCTTCATGTTGAAGAACGCCAACGGCAACCTGCGCTTCTTCAAGCTCCCGGTTAACCGGGTGATCGAGTTGGGTACCCAGGTCGAAATGTAAGCTGTTGCAGTACGGGAGCCGGCAATCGGCTCCCGGTTTCCTTCTGAACCCTGTGCAATCCACCGTTGTCGACTAGGCTCTAAGCACTGTTGAACAGTGCCCATAGAACCCAGAAGAGGTGCGCCATGAGCCAGCTGCTCGAACCCTATACCCTCCGTCAACTGACCCTGCTCAACCGCATCGCGGTGTCGCCGATGTGCCAATACTCCGCTGAAGACGGCCTGGCAAATGACTGGCACCTGGTGCACCTCGGCAGCCGCGCCGTGGGTGGCGCCGGGCTGATTTTCACCGAAGCCACCGCAGTGACCGCCGACGGTCGCATCACCGCCCAGGACCTGGGCCTGTGGACCGACGCGCAGATCGAACCGCTGCAACGCATCACCCGTTTTATCGCCGCCCAAGGCGCGGTGGCCGGGATTCAACTGGCGCACGCCGGGCGCAAGGCCAGCACCCACCGGCCGTGGATCGGCAAGCACGGCAGCGTCAAACCCGACGACGGCGGCTGGGTGCCAGTGGGCCCATCACCGATTGCCTTCGACCCCCAGCACACCCAGCCCAAACAGCTGGACGAGGGGCAGATCCAGCAAGTGATCGCCGACTTTGTCGCCGCTGCCAAACGCGCACTCACCGCAGGTTTTGAAGTGGTGGAAATCCACGCCGCCCACGGTTACCTGTTGCATCAGTTTCTCTCGCCGATCAGCAATCAACGTCAGGACCAATACGGTGGCTCGTTCGAAAACCGTATCCGCCTGGTGCTGCAAGTGACAGAGGCCGTGCGCCAAGTCTGGCCTGTTGAACTGCCGTTGTTTGTGCGGGTATCGGCCACCGACTGGGTAGAAGACGGCTGGAACCCCGACGAAACCGTGGAACTGGCGCGTCGCCTCAAGGCGCTTGGCGTGGACCTGATCGACGTGTCCTCCGGTGGCACCGCCGCCAACGCCGAGATCCCCATCGGCCCCGGTTACCAGACGCGCTTCGCCGAGCGGGTACGCAAGGAAGCGGGCATCGCCACCGGCACCGTCGGCATGATTACCGAACCGGCCCAGGCCGAGCACATCCTGCGCACGTGCCAGGCCGACATCATCTTTCTCGCTCGCGAACTGCTGCGCGACCCGTACTGGCCGCTGCATGCCGACGATGACCTGGGCGGGCGCAAGGCGATCTGGCCGGCGCAGTACCAGCGGGCGACTCATCGTGACCAGCCGATCCACGAGTCCGATCTGCGCGACTGACCTGCGCGCCTTGGCAGAACCCACCGATGACGGTGGGTTTTTTATGGGCTGCGCCGCCAGCTTGGCCACGCCCATAACGTGGCTGCCCGCAGCAGCCACTCCATCGGCCCATAGGGATGAGTGCGCAGCCAGCGCGCGCTCAGCCACAGTTGCAAGGCAAAGATCCCAAGTACCACCGGCAACATCAGCCAGGGTTGCAGCTGGTTGGTCAAGCCTGCGCCGTAGCCGCTGAACAGCAGCCCCAACAGGGCCGATTGCAACAGGTAGTTACTCAGGGCCATCTTGCCCACGGGCGCTAGCCACTGACACAGCCAAAACCCGACGGCAGAGCCGAACAGTGCCAACATCAACAGGGCATACGCCGCGCTCAACAACGGCGCCGTGAGTTGCCCGACGCCAAAGGCGAAGGTTTCCAGGCCGCCGCCCGGTGCATAGGCAGCGCTCAACGCATAGATCAGCGCGCCCAGCAGGCCCACGGGAAGGGTGAGGCACAGCAGGCGACGCAAGTGGGGTTGCCAGGGATACGGCGCCACCAGCCATTGGCGCCGCCCGGCGGCATAGCCGAAGAAGAACATCGCCAGGGCGCTCGGCCCTTGCAGCAGCCAAAGTGCCTGCACGGTGTTCCACAGGTGGCCGCTGTGAAAGCGCAAGGTGTCCAGGGCACTGCCGCTGAAGGCCGCGAGTTTGGTCGCGGGTTCGCTGCTGGCGCCGCCGCTGGTATCGCCCTCCAGTATTTGCAGCACGCCGAGCACCATCCACCCCGAGCAGGCAACGACGACGAGGCCGACTCCCCAGCGACACGCCTTGGCTGGCGACAGGCTGCGCGCAGCCAGCAGCACCAGGCCAAGCAAGGCGTAAGTGGAGAGGATTTCGCCGTAGTACAGCACGGCACCGTGGACCAGTCCCACGATCAGCAAGGCCAATTGCCTACGTACCATACGTGGTGCAAACGGTGCGTCGGCGCGTTCGGCGGCGGCCATCTGCAAGGTAAAGCTGTAGCCGAACAAAAAGGAAAACAGCAGGTAGAACTTGGTTTCGAACAGCAGCGAAATCAGCAGGCGCATCAGGTGATCGCCGGTGCTGGCGTAGTCGGGGTTGCTGAGGGCGGACGCGTAGTAGGGGTCGGCAAATGCGCAAATGTTCACCACCAGAATGCCCAGCAGGGCAAAGCCGCGTAGCGCGTCCACGTGTACCAGGCGTGTCGGCGTCATGTTCAGTGACCTTGCAGCAGGTGGGTCACCAGACCGCGCAGCACATCAATCTGCTGGTTCGGGTGGAAGTCCGCATCGGCCGCCACTCGGGCGAACATGCCGTCGATCAGGGTGGCCAGCCAATTGGCCGCTTCGGGCACGGTCAAGGTCGTGTGCAATTGCCCGGCCTTGCCGGCCGCCTCGATCAGCGCCTCCAGGCCTTCGCGCAAGTAGCGGTCGTTGGCTTTCATCAGGTACGCGACGGCTTCATCACGGTGGCCCAATGCGGAAATTTCCAACGCCAGGCCCGCGTAATGGCGGTCACACGCCAATTCACAGGCGTGGTCTACGAACGCCAGTAGCGTGGCCATCGGGTCTGCGGCAGCGGCCAATGGCGCCATGGCTTGTTGGATCTGCTCACCTTCGCGGGCCACCAGCGCCAGTAGCACTTCATGTTTGCTGGCGAAGTAGTGGAACAGGTTGCCGGCGCTCATCCCCGCGGCTGTGCAGATGTCGGCCGTGCGGGTGGCGACGAAACCCGCTTCGGAAAAACATCGGGAAGCGGCGTCGAGCAGGGCCATGCGTTTGCTTTCACGTTGCTGCGGATCAACGGTGCGCATCGTCGTCTCATTCATTAATTGAGTGGTCACTCAATTAAATGCCAGGTAAGAAACTTCTGCAAGGCATTTGCTCAACGCCAATTATTTAAGTGATTACTCTAAAAAAATCGCACGGTTACCGAGATCGTTTCTACGCTTAGGGTAAGTCTGATTTCTGGCCCGGGGAGTCAGTCTGTTTGTCCGCTGAGGCATTGCGCTTCACGGGAGGCGGTTGATGGGCATAAGGAACAGTTGATTGAAATCAGGAGTAGTAGTCCATGGCCAAGTCCTATGGTGTTGTGGGTGCAGTGGCGTTCTTTCTGACCCGCAGAATGTCTTTATGGGGTCGAAGATTGAGTTCGGATGAGGCCGAATTGCTGGCGCAGTACCGCGCCCTGACCGAGAACGATCAGGTGGCGATGCGGTATCTGATTGGGGCGATGAAGAGTGTGTCGCGGTTCTGAATACACAGCTGAACCCAGCGGGAGCTGGCTTGTGTGGGAGCCAGCTCCCACACAAGCCAGCCCCCACATTTTGCGTCAGGTGTACTTGCGCTGGTCCGGTGCCGGCGGGAAGTACTGGTACAGCCAGGTTTCGCTCAAGGTGCGGTCCTGGGTACGGATAAACAGGCGCAGCTCTACCGGCTCCACGCTGTCGCTGGTCGGGTACCAGTCGAACAGGATGCGGTAGCCCTTGATGTTATCGAGCACCAGGATGCTGAAATCCTTCACCTCGCCATGGGAGCAGGTCACCACCGGTTCGATCCCGGTGCCGGCCGGCAAGCGATCCAGGCCGCCGCCCTTGAAATCCACGGCAAAACGGCGGGCCCACACCGGTGGGTAGTGCTCGCCCGGTGCCCAGCCTTCGGTGAAGCCGCCCATGCCGGAGCGGGTGGCGTCGACTTGTGCCAACGGCGTGCTCACCGGCGGCAAGGCGCTCCAGTACAGCTTATAGCCATAGTTGAGCGAGTCGCCGGCAGCGACCGGTGTTTTCGGCGTCCAGAAAGCCACGATGTTGTCCATGGTCTCGCCGGTGGTAGGAATTTCCAACAGGTCGATGGAGCCTTCGCCCCACGCCGTGGTCGGTTCGACCCACAGGCTTGGGCGCTTGCTGTACCAGTCCACGGTGTCCTGGTAGCTGGCGAATTCATGGTCGGTCTGCACCAGGCCGAACCCTTTCGGGTCTTTGTCGGCGAACGCATTGAACTGCAGCTTGGCCGGGTTGTTCAGCGGGCGGCAGATCCACTCGCCGTTGCCGCGCCACATCGCCAGGCGGTCCGAATCGTGGATCTGCGGGTGGATGGTGTCGCACATCCGGCGTTCATGGGTGCCGCAGCTGAACATGCTGGTCATCGGCGCAATGCCCAGTTGGTCGATGGCGGTGCGCGCATTGATATGGGCGTCGATGGCCATCACCACCTGGGTGGCCTGGCAGTCGATATCGAAGCGATAGGCACCGGTGGCGCTCGGCGAGTCGAGCAAGGCGTAGACCACAAAACGCGTGGCGTCCTTGTCCGGGGTTTCGAACCAGAACTGGGTGAAATCCGGGAATTCTTCGCGCTTTTTCGCGTAGGTATCAATCGCCAGGCCGCGTGCGGAAAGTCCGTATTGGCCGGTGTTGTCCACCGCACGGAAGTAGCTGGCGCCGAGGAACGACAGCACGTCATGCCGATCCAGTTCCGGTGCCTTGAACAGCTTGAAGCCGGAGAAGCCCAGGTCGCCTTTCAGTTGTTTTGTATCGACGGTGGTTTTTTCGTAGTTGAACAGCGAAGGGCGGAAATGCACCTCGCGGGCCTCACGGGTCTTGGGGTCGACACTGTGCATGCGCACCGGTGTCTTGAAGCCCATGCCGACGTGGAAGAACTGCACATCGAGCTGGCCGTTCAAGTCCTTCCACAGCGAATGGTTGCCGTCATAGCCGATGGCGTTGAAATTCTGCGGGCTCATGGTCGCCAGGGTCGGCGGCAGCACCTGCTTGGTGTCTTTATACGCAGTGCCGGCGAGTTGCTTGGCCTGGGCCTTGAGTGTTTCAAAATCGAACGTTACAGCCTTGCCGTCGGCGGCACGGTTCCCGGCCCAGGCCTGCGCGGCGAGCAGGCCGCTGGCTGACAAGCCGGTGTAGGCCGCAATGGCCATGGACGCTTTGAGCAAATTCCTGCGGTGCATAGAGACAACCTGTCGTGAGCAAATCCCGCGCCGGCCCTGGCACGTAGCGGATCAGAAATTACGGTTCGGACATGCCTTCGGCCAAACGCAACGGACAATAAACAGACGCCGGATAGCTTAAGCGGTTCGATGGTGTAGGAAAAATGATTGATAGCGGGGTGATGGCATTGCAAGTGCGACAAGACATTTCCGGGACTATGGCCGGCCACATTACTCAAGAAAGATGAAGATCCAATGTGAAAGCTGGCTTGTGTGGGAGCTGGCTTGCCTGCGATAGCATCACCACGGTATGACTGACACACCGAGGTGCCTGTATCGCAGGCAAGCCAGCTCCCACATTTAGAATGTATTTCAGCCTACTTCACCGACGGCCCTATACGCCTCATCAATCGCCGCATGTGCATACGCACTCCACGCCGCATCCGAGTTGGCGATGCTCACACGTCCCACCGGCTTGCGCGCCAGGTTCATCCACGCTTCGCTCTCATCGGCGTCGTCAAACAGACTGTTGGAGAAGCTCGCATAACCATGTGACCAGCGGTTGACCGTGATCGCCAGGATATCCGTTTCATGCTTGAACCCCCCCGGCCCGAGCATGCGTTGCAACTGGTCACGCAACTGCGCTTCCAGTTGCTCGAACGTCTGCCCATACAACCTGCCGCGCCCGGCGCGGGCCTGGTCGCGGGCGTTCATGCCGCTGTTGGGGCTGGTGGGCACGTAGACCATGTGCAAGCCAATCGGCTGCGTCGGGTCGCGCGGGTGGTCGTAGCCGCCCATGCTCACCGGGTAGTCCAGCTTGATCCGGCTGTAAGGCTGGGTCGCCGCGTAGATCTCATGCACCCCCAGCTTCTGGAACGACTGCCAATTGCGGATCACCACCTTGGTGTACACCAGCGGGTATTTCACGTTCTGGCTCAAGGCATGGGCTTGCGGTGCCGGCAGGTCTTTCAGCAGGTATGGAATCATCATGTTGTAGCAGGCCAGGATGCAGCGCTTGCCACGCACCTGTGCGAGTTGTCCGCCACGGCTGTAGCCGATATGCACGCTGTCGCCGACGTTGCGCACGCTGACCGCCGTGCTGTTCAGGCGCAGCCGCACGGCGGACGCTGGCTGGTCGAGCCGGGCGTAGTCAAACGGTGCCAGCACGATGTCGTCCATGGTGTGCCCTGGCGCCACGCCCGGGATCAGGCTGCGCACCAGCAGGCGCGCCACCGATGCGTTGCCATCGGGGAAGTGGTAGATGTAAGGCTCTTCCATTTCTGCCGCCGCTTCTTCGCTGATCGGCGCCAGGTTCATTCCGGCAAAGCCTGGGAAACCCACGCTATAAGCGTCAGCGGAAGCCACGGCATCAATGCTCAACGCCATGAAGTCATTGGTGCGGCTTTGGAAGTACTTCACCGCACCCTCCGACAAACCTACGTCTTTCAGGAGGAAATCGCGGTAGCTGGTGGCGGCCAGGTAGGCGGCCTTTTCTTCGGCGCTCTTGCCCGGCAGGTAATCCTTGGGCGCGGTGTGCAATTCGATCAAGGCCAAGCGATCCGCCTCGGGCAGCGGGAAGTCATGGATGAAGTCACTGATGGAGCGCGCATTCAGTTGGTCCGGCGCCACGTCGTCCGCCACCATGGGCGTCGGGTCGCCGGTCACCAGTTTGTCTTCGCCGAAGTTTTCCTTGTCGAAAAACACCCCGCGCGACAGGCCCAGGCCTGGGTAGAACTGGCGGTCGAAGGCGGTTTCGAAGCGCTTGATATTCACCCCGAGTTTCTTCAACAGCCCGTTTACCTCTTTGCTATAGAGGTGGTTGGGCGACTGGAACGCCTCGCTGCCGCCATACCCGATAATCATGCGGCCACCGGCCTGGAATTCGTTGCGCTTGGCGTGGCCGCCGAAGTCGTCGTGGTTTTCCAGGATCAGGATCTTCGCCTTGGGATGCTTCTCGCGGTAGAACCACGCCGCCGACAAACCGCTCAAGCCGCCGCCGACCACCACCAGGTCATAGGTCTCGCTGATCGGCAGCTTTTCGGTGTCGAACACCTTCTTTTCCCAGCCCATCTGGTGCGCCACTTCGAACGAGCCGACATGGCTGCCGCGCAGGCCGGTGAGGGCGGGCGGGTAGTAGCGACCATCGGGGGCGGCTTGCAGGATTTGCAGCGGGGTCATGCCAGCGGCAACGGTGATGGCGACGCCGTTGAGGAAGTCGCGGCGGGTGATGTCCATGGGAGAAACCTATGATTATTTATTGTTATGGGGAGGCCCTGTGACGGCGGACCCCTGTGGGAGCGGGCTTGTGTGGGAGCGGGCTTGCTCGCGAAAGCGCCGGATCAGACAACACATCTGTGACTGA
>NZ_JANLGL010000014.1:0-55020 GCF_024655625.1 Pseudomonas sp. 18.1.10 | reverse complement strand
TCAATGCATCTGTCACTGAGCCACCGCATTCGCGAGCAAGCCCGCTCCCACAGTAGGCCAGTGGTGAAAGTTAGTATTGGGATTGGCGCGGGAGACGCTGTGATAACTCATCCAACAGCTTTTGCTCACGCTTGTCTTCCAGCGCCCGCGCTTCGTCGATGTAGCGTTGCACCAGCTTGCGCAAGCCCTCGACCCGGGCGTACGCCTGCTGCCAGCTGTCGCGGGCCTTTTCGAAATTGTTCTGGTGCCACTGCAGGCTTTGGCGCTGCTGGTCGACGGCCGTTTCAAGCTGCTTGAGAAAGCCCTGGTAACCCATCAACCATTGGCCCGAAACGCCCTTGGTGCCGCGTTCGATCCACTGTTGCTGGTATTCGCCACGAAAGCGCTCCAGGTCACCGAGCTTGCTTTCCGCCAGGCGCACCTGGCCCTGGAAATACCCCAGGCGTTGCACCGCGGTTTTTTCGGCCTTTTCGGCCATGTCCACCACTGGGGCGAGGCGCGACGAACGAGTGCTGGCCATGGCTTAGCCGCCCGGTGCCGGGGCGAAGATCGAGTTCAGGTGCGCTTCGCTTTCGCCCATGCTGATCTTGTCGTTGAGGCCCTGGCGCAAGTAGGTCACCAGTTGCGGCTGCAAGGCGATCGCCAGGTCGGTGTCGCGGTCGCCACCGGCGACGTAGGCGCCAACGCTAATCAAGTCGCGGCTCTGCTGATAGCGCGACCACAGCTGCTTGAACTGCTGCGCCCGCGCCATGTGCGTCGGCGTGACCACCGACGGCATCACCCGGCTGATGGACGCTTCGATGTCGATGGCCGGGTAGTGCCCCTCCTCCGCCAAGCGCCGCGACAGCACGATGTGGCCGTCGAGCACGCCCCGCGCCGAGTCGGCAATCGGGTCTTGCTGGTCATCGCCTTCGGACAGCACGGTGTAGAACGCGGTGATCGAGCCACCCCCGGCCTCGGCGTTACCGGCGCGCTCCACCAGCTTGGGCAGCTTGGCGAACACCGACGGCGGATAACCCTTGGTCGCCGGCGGCTCGCCGATGGCCAGGGCGATTTCCCGCTGGGCCTGGGCGAAACGTGTGAGGGAGTCCATCAGCAACAGGACGTTCTTGCCCTTGTCGCGAAAATATTCGGCGATGCGCGTGCAGTACATGGCGGCACGCAGGCGCATCAGCGGCGCATCATCCGCCGGCGAGGCGACCACGACTGAACGCTTGAGGCCCTCTTCGCCCAGGCTGTGCTCGATGAATTCCTTCACCTCGCGGCCCCGTTCGCCGATCAGCCCGACCACAATGATGTCGGCCTCGGTAAATCGGGTCATCATGCCCAGCAGTACGGATTTACCCACGCCGGTACCGGCAAACAGGCCCAGACGCTGGCCGCGCCCGACCGTCAACAAACCGTTGATGCTGCGGATGCCCACATCCAGCGGCTGGCTGATGGGGTTGCGCTTGAGCGGGTTGATGGTGGGGCCGTCCATCGGCACCCAGTCTTCGGCCTTCATGCCGCCCTTGCCATCCAGCGCACGGCCGGCGCCGTCGAGCACGCGGCCGAGCATGCTCATGCCCATGGGCAGGCGGCCGGTGTCGGCCAGGGGCACCACGCGGGCGCCGGGGGCGATGCCCGCCAGGCTGCCGACGGGCATCAGGAAAATCTTGCTGCCGGAAAAGCCCATCACTTCGGCTTCGACCTGCACCGGGTGGTAGCTGTCGTCGTTGATGACCAGGCAGCGGCTGCCCATGGCGGCGCGCAGGCCTTCGGCTTCGAGGGTCAGGCCGACCATGCGCAACAGGCGCCCTTCGAGGATCGGCTGGCCGGGCAACTCCGTGGCCTCGGCGTAACCGCTCAGGCGCTTGGCGAAGCTGGTGCGATCAAGGCGCATCAGGGGCGTCCAGGTCCACGCTCAAATCCGGCTCGGCCGGGTTCAGCACCTGCTCGTGGGCCTGGTCCAGCAGCTTGGCCATGATCTGGCTGATGCGGGTTTCCACCGTGGCATCGATGCGGCTGTGTTCGGTTTCGACGCGGCAACCACCGGGCTGCAACGCCGCGTCTTCGACGATGCGCCAGGTTTCTTCATGGCGCTCGCGCAGGGCTTTGACCTGTTCGAAATCCTGCGGGTTGATGTACAAGCGCACATTGCCGACGCCCAGGGGCAGCAGCTTGAGGGCTTCGCGCATGACGCTTTCGATATGGCTGGAATCGAGCACCAGTTCGCGCTGGATCACCTGGCGGGCGATGTGCTCCACCAGGCCGACCATGGATTTTTCCAGCTGCGAATCCTGCTCGGCGATCGGGTCGAACAGGCTGCGCATCAAGCGCTCCAGGCTGCCCAGCTTGGCGCCGAGCGCGGCCTCGGCTTCCTGGCGGACCTTGAGGGTGGAGCTGCGAAAACCGTCTTTTTCCCCGGCGGCGAAGCCTTCGTTGTAGGCCTCCTGGCGGATGCTTTCCAACTCTTCGAGGGTCAGTGGCTGGACTTCGTCCAGCGGCACTTCTTCCATTTCCGCCGGCAGCTCGGGTTCCGGCTCGGGCTCCGGTTCCGGCACATGCGGGTCGAAGCTGGGCAACGACCAGATGTCGAACCCGCCGACATCCCGCGCGCGAATCAGATCGCTGGGCGTCTCATCTTTGTTCGACATGGGGCGCGCCTTAGATCATTTCTTCGCCGCCCTTCCCGCCGAGAACGATTTCTCCGGCTTCGGCCATACGGCGGGCAATGGTGAGGATTTCTTTCTGCGCCGTTTCCACGTCGCTGACGCGCACCGGGCCCTTGGCTTCGAGGTCGTCGCGCAACAGTTCGGAGGCGCGCTTGGACATGTTCTTGAAGATCTTCTCCTTGACGCCTTCGTCCGAACCCTTGAGGGCCAGCACCAGTACGTCGGAGGACACTTCGCGCAGCAACGCCTGGATGCCACGGTCGTCGACATCGGAAAGGTTGTTGAACACGAACATGAGGTCTTCGATCTGGCCGGACAGGGTGTCGTCGATCTCGCGGATCGAGTCCATCAACTGGCCTTCGACCGAGCTGTCGAGGAAGTTCATGATGTCGGCGGCACGCTTGATACCACCCAAGGTGGTGCGCGCGGCATTCGAGTTGCCGGAGAACTGCTTCTCCAGGATCGTGTTGAGTTCTTTCAGCGCCGCCGGTTGCACGGTGTTCAGCGACGACACGCGCAGGATGATGTCCAGGCGCACTTTATGGTCGAAGTGGCCGAGCACTTCACCGGCCTGGTCCGGGTCGAGGTACGCGACGACGATGGCCTGGATCTGCGGGTGCTCGAAGCGGATCACGTCGGCAACCGCGCGCGGCTCCATCCACTTGAGGCTATCGAGACCACTGGTGTTGCCGCCCAGCAGGATGCGGTCGATCAGGCCGTTGGCCTTGTCTTCGCCCAGGGCCGAGGTGAGCATCTTGCGGATGTAGCTGTCGGAGCCGACGCCCAGGCTGGTTTGATCGCCGACGATCTCGACGAACTCGCTCATCACCTGTTCGACTTGCTCGCGGTGCACATTGCGCATTTGCGCCATGGCCACGCCGACGCGCTGAACCTCTTTGGGGCCCATGTGGCGCAGCACTTGGGCGGCGTCGGTTTCACCGAGGGACAGCAGCAGAACCGCCGCTTTGTCGACCTTGGTGAGCTTGGCAACAGCGGCTCGATTATCACTCATCTGCGTTGATCCACTCTTTCACGACCTGGGCCACACGGCCCGGGTCTTCTGCCACCAGACTTTTGATTGCATTCAACTGCGCGTCGTAACCTTCGCTCGGGCTTGGCAACAGGATGCTTTGCGGGCCGCCGAGGCTGACGCGGTCGTTGGCCAGTTCGCCATCCAGGCCGCCCATGCCACCCAACTCGACGTCGCTGCCACCAAAGGCCGCCAGTTGTTTCTTGCTGCCGTTACCGGTGATGTTATTGAGCACCGGGCGCAGCACGCCGAACACCAGCACCAGGATGAACAACACACCCAGCACTTGCTTGACGATGTCCCAGAACCACGGCTGCGTGTAGAACGCTGCTTCAGCGATCACTTCGCCACGTTCGGCGGAGAACGGCATGTTAATCACGCTGACGCTGTCGCCACGGCTCGCGTCGAAACCGACCGCGTCCTGCACCAGGCGGGTGAAGCGTGCCAATTCATCGGCGCCCCATGGCGCACGGGTAATGGTGCCGTCCGCTGCGTTGACCTTGACCTGGTCATCGACCACCACCGACACCGACAGGCGATTGACGCGGCCCTGTTGCTGCTTGGTGTGGCTGATGGAACGGTCGAGCTCGAAGTTCTTGGTGGACTGGTTACGCTTGTCCGCCGGGTACGGGGCGAGCATCGGCTGGCCGGTGGCCGGGTCCATGATCTGCTGGCCGTTGGCGTCCAGCAGCGGTTGGCCCGGGGCGATGGCGCCCGCGGTGGCTGCGGCGCCACCGGTGGTTTGCGGCGCCGAGGCTGGCGCAGGCGGCTGGTTGCTCAAGGCACCCGGCACACCTTGCGGGCCACTGCTGGCGGTGCGTTGTTCGCTGGTGGACTGCTCGCTGCGCAGCGCGGGCTGGTCCGGGTTGAATTGTTCGGAGGTCGATTCGACGGCGCTGAAGTCCACATCGGCCGACACTTCAGCCTTGTAGCGGTCGTTGCCAAGCACCGGTTGCAGGATGTTGTGCACGCGCTGGGTGAGCATGCTTTCCATGCGGCGGCTGTAGTCGAACTGCTTGCCGGCTTGGGTCAGCGCGGAGTTTTCGGCCATGTCCGAGAGCAGGTTGCCCTTCTGGTCGACCACGGTGATCTGCGACTTGCTCAACTCAGGCACGCTGGTGGCCACCAGGTTGATGATCGCCAGCACCTGGCCAGGCTCCAGGGAGCGGCCGGAGAACAGCTCCACCAGCACCGAGGCGCTTGGCTTGCGCTCATCGCGCACAAACACCGAGCTTTTCGGGATGGCCAAGTGCACGCGGGCGCCCTTGACGTTGTTCAGGCTGGAGATGGTGCGGGCCAACTCGCCTTCCAGGCCACGACGGTAGCGGGTGGCTTCCATGAACTGGGAAGTCCCCAGGCCCTGGTCTTTGTCGAGGATTTCAAAACCGATATTGGCGTCGGACGGCGTCACGCCGGCGGCGGCGAGTTTCATCCGCGCACGGGCCACGTCGTCGGCCTTGACCAGCAAGGCGCCGGAGTTGGGCTCGACGGTGTAGGCGATGTCGGCGGCGGCGAGGGTTTCCATGATCTGTTTGGAATCCATGCCCGCGAGGCTGCCGTACAACGGGCGGTAATCCGGTTGCTGCGACCACAACACCACGGCAAAACCAATCGCCACGCTGGCCGCCAGGCCGACCATCAGGCCCACCTGACGCAGCATGGTCATTTCGGAGAGGTTTTCCAGGAACGACAGGCCAAACAGCGGCGGCTTGCCGTCTGCCTTGGCGGGTGCGTTGTCCACGACTGCTTCTGCCATGACTTAAATCTCGTCCTTAAACCGGCATCTGCATGATGTCTTGATAGGCTTGAACCAACTTGTTACGCACCTGGGTCAACGCCTGGAACGACACACTGGCTTTTTGCGAAGCGACCATCACATCGGTGAGGTCCACGCCGCTTTTGCCGATTTCGAACGCGGTGGCCAACTGGCTGGAGGCTTGCTGGGTGTCGCTGACTTTATTGATCGCCTGGCCGAGCATGTCGGCAAAGCTGCTTTGGCCCAATTCCGGCGCTTGCGCGACGGATTTCGGTTGAGCCATGGCATCCATTTGCATGGAGCGCATATCCAACATCAACCGATTGAACTCAATACCCTGGCTCATGACCTTCTCTCTCCGACAACCCGCAAATTTTTGACACTACGCCGCAATTACTAGGGGAAGTAGCAACAAGGGTGCCAGCTCTGTATCGATTCGTAAGAAAAGGCGACAAACCTTGTCGGCCTTGGTACCAGCTAGGTGGCAAACAGATACGCTTCCACATCCATCCCCGCATCACGCATCTGCGCCAGCTTGTAGCGCAGGGTGCGCGGGCTGATGCCCAGGCGTTCGGCGGCCTCTTTGCGGCGACCGCGCTCGGCGCGCAGAGTGTCGATAATCATCTGGAATTCGCGGCGACGCAGGTCGTCGCCCAGGGCACCGGCAGATTCGGCTTCGGCCAGTACCGGCGCGGGTGCCAGGCTCGGCAATGGCGCCACGCCGCTGCCCATCGCCAGGCAGAAATCCTGGGGCTGGATCAGGCCGCCCTGTTGCAGGATGAGGGCGCGCTGGATCGCGTTGTCCAATTCCCGCACGTTGCCAGGCCACGGATAGGCGATCAGGCAGGCCTGGGCCTCGGCCGACAGGCGCGCCTGGGCGTGCTTCATTTTTTTGACGTGGTTGTTCAGCAGGCGCTCGGCCAGCGGGATGATGTCGGCCGGGCGTTCACGCAGCGGGCGCCAGGCCAGGGGGAACACCGAGAGGCGGTAGAACAGGTCCTCACGGAAGCGCCCCGCCGCCACTTCGCCGGCGAGGTCGCGGTTGGTAGTGGCGACCACACGGATATCCAGCTGGATCGGCTTGCGTGCGCCGACCCGCTCCACTTCACGCTCCTGCAACACACGCAGCAGCTTGGCTTGCAGGCCCAGGGGCATTTCGGAAATTTCGTCGAGCAGGATGGTGCCGCCGTCGGCCTGTTCGAACTTGCCCGCCTGAGCCGCAATGGCGCCGGTGAACGAGCCCTTTTCGTGGCCGAACAAGGTGGCTTCAAGCATGTTGTCGGGGATCGCCGCGCAGTTGATCGCGACAAACGGCTGGCTGGCACGGCTGGATTGCTGGTGGATATAGCGCGCCAACACCTCCTTGCCGGTGCCGGACTCGCCGGAGATCAACACCGTGGAATCGCTGCGCGCCACACGGGCGGCCAGTTCCAGCAGTTGCGCGCTGGCCGGCTCGAAGGCAATCGGCCCTTCGCCATCGCTGGCCGGAAGCACGCCGAGCGCATGGCGGGCCACCAGTTCGATCAAGGCTTTCGGTTCGAACGGCTTGACCAGGTAATCCGCCGCGCCTTGGCGCATGGCGTCGACCGCGCGCTCCACGGCGCCATGGGCGGTCATCAGCAGCACCGGCAGTTGCGGCTGGCGTGTACGCAGCAGGCCGAGCAACTGATGGCCGTCCATGCCGGGCATGTTGACGTCGCTGACCACCAGGCTGAAGGGCTCCTGCTCCACCGCGTCCAAGGCTTCCTCGGCTGAACCGACCGCCCGATAGTCATGGCCCGCCAACAGCAGCGTGTCAGCCAATGCCTCACGCAGGGCGCGATCGTCTTCTACCAATAAAACCTTGATTGCCATGTTCGTCTACTCCGCGCTTGCCGCGCCTGAAAACAGCGGCAAGGTCATCAATGCACAGGTGCCACGCCCCAACCGGGAACGCAGCTGCAATTCTCCCTGATGCGCACGTGCCACGGCCTTGACCACGGTCAGGCCAAGGCCCGTTCCGTTGGTCTTGGTGGTGAAAAAGGGTTCGCCGAGGCGCTGCAGCACCTGCGGGTCGATGCCACTGCCGCTGTCACTGATGCACAGGCGCAGGGTTTGCGCGCGGCTGTACAGGTGAATTTTCAGGCGCGCGCCGGGGGTGCTGGCCTGGGTGGCGTTTTCGATCAGGTTGAGCAACGCGCCAACCAAGGTGTCGCGATTGCACAGCAACTCGCCGAGGTGGCTGTCGCATTGCCAGCGCACTTCGGCGTCCTGGATATGGGTGCTCGCGGCGGCTTGCAGGGCGCGCATCAGGTCGGCCGGGGTGACGCGGTCGGTCAGCGGCAATTCGCCGCGGGCGAACACCAGCATATCGCGCACCTGGTGCTCCAATTCGTGCAGACGCTCCTTGAGCCTGCCAGCAAAACGTTGCTGGGTTTCTGGCGGCAGTTGCTCATCAGTCAAATGACTGGCGTAGATCAGCGCCGCCGACAGCGGCGTACGGATCTGATGCGCCAAAGAAGCGACCATCCTGCCCAACGACGACAAACGCTCATGGCGCGCCAGTTGGTCTTGCAGGTGACGGGTTTCGGTGAGGTCGTTGAGCAACACCAACTGGCCGGGCTCGGCATCAAGGGAGCGCGTGGCGATGGACAGGCGGCGGCCGTCCTTCAGGGAGATCTCATGGCCGTCGTCTTCACGGGGCGCGAAGCAGCGGGTGATGACATGACGCCACAGCTCGCCTTCCAGCGGCAGGCCAAGCATGTCGCAGGCAGCCGGGTTGGCTTCGCGCACGCGGCCGTCTTCGTCGATGACGATCACGCCGCCGGGCAACAGTGACAACAGGTTTTGCAGACGGTTGGCCAGACGCTCTTTCTCGGCCAGCTCTTCCATGCGCTGCGCACTGACCACGGCCAGCTCGCCTTTCAGCTCGGAAACCCGGGCTTCCAGCAGGCTGTAGGAGTCTGTCAGCTGGCTGGACATCTGGTTGAACAGCGAAAAGGCCTGTTCCAGGCCATTGCGGCTGAGCTGCTCGGCGTCAGGCACCGAAGATAGTTGGGCGGCGTGGGGCATCATGCTCTCTCGCTTGGCTGACCGTCAGTTAAACGGAACGTTGCGAGGGCTGTAGCAATACCCGTGCCTAAAAAAAAACCGCTGACTAATCAGCGGTTTGTGATTTAGGCGTCAATCATCCGCCTGTTCATCCCCGTCTCGACGGCTCATGCCGTACTTGCGCATCTTCTCCACCAGGGTGGTGCGGCGGATACGCAAGCGCTCGGCGGCGCGGGCGACGATGCCGTTGGCGTCGTCCAGGGCCTGTTGGATCAGGCCTTGTTCCAGGTTACCGAGGTAGTCCTTCAGGTCGAGGCCTTCCGGCGGCAACATGGCGGTGGAGGCGAAGTCCGGCGTGTGGCCGTTAATCGCTACACGCTCTTCCATGTCAGTGCGGATGTCATTGAGCTGCTCGTCTTCGTCATCGACGTAGCGGAATTTCTTCGGCAGCTCGACCACGCCGATCACACCGTAGGGGTGCATGATCGCCATGCGCTCCACCAGGTTGGCCAGTTCACGCACGTTGCCCGGCCAGCCGTGGCGGCACAGGGACATGATCGCGGCGGAATTGAAACGGATCGAACCGCGCTTCTCGTGCTCCATGCGCGAGATCAGTTCGTTCATCAGCAGCGGGATGTCCTCCACGCGCTCGCGCAGCGGGGCCATCTCGATCGGGAAGACGTTGAGGCGGTAGTACAGGTCTTCGCGGAAGCTGCCCACCTCGATCATGCTTTCGAGGTTCTTGTGGGTGGCCGCGATGATGCGCACATCGACGCTCTGGGTCTTGTTGCTGCCCACGCGCTCGAAGGTACGTTCCTGCAACACACGCAGCAGCTTGACCTGCATCGGCAGGGGCATGTCGCCGATTTCGTCAAGGAACAGGGTGCCGCCGTTGGCCAGCTCGAAACGCCCGGCACGGCTGGTGATCGCCCCGGTAAAGGCGCCCTTCTCGTGGCCGAACAATTCGCTTTCGAGCAGCTCTGCCGGGATCGCCCCGCAGTTGACCGGCACGAATGGCCCGTCGCGGCGCTTGGAGTGATAGTGCAGGTTGCGCGCGACCACTTCCTTGCCGGTGCCCGACTCGCCGAGGATCAGCACGCTGGCGTCGGTATCGGCCACTTGCTGCATCATCTGGCGCACGTGCTGAATCGCACGGCTGGTGCCGACGAGGCTGCGGAACAGATTGGGTTCACGGTGGCGACCGCGCTCGCGGGCTTGGTCATACATCTCGCGATAGACCTGGGCGCGGTGCAGGGAATCGAGCAATTTGCTGTAGCTGGGCGGCATTTCCAGGGTGGAGAGCACGCGGCGGCGCTGGTCTTCAGGCAGCTCGACGGAAGAAATATCGCCCATCAGCAACACGGGAAGGAACTCATCCCAGGTAGACAGTGTCTTTAACAAGCCCAAAACAGCGCCAGGAGCGTTTACCGTCCCGATCAGCACACAAATGACTTCACGGCTCGATGACAATGAGCTGACCGCCTGCTGCCAATCATGGCTGCCGCAGGGCAGATTTTCTTCGCCAAGAAAATTCAAAATCACCGCTAAATCGCGGCGGCGGACGCTATCGTCATCAATCAGCAGAATTTTGGTTTCACGCCACATGCAATAGCAACTTCCCTAGTTAACTCAAGTGCCCTGAAGTCTGGGCAATCTAGATGGCTGTAAGCATTTTCTGCTTTACACCCCTCTGAAATCTGAAAACAGCACTAGTTAAGTCAAAAAATCACGCGCAGTCAAATTTATGACGCGCATTCGGTTTAACTGAGCCCGTTCAGCCGAACAGATGGTAAACCTTTGACGCATTTTTAGCTTGGTTGATCTGCGACATCTCTTCAAAAATCGCCTGTCTTTCGCCAGTGGTCACTTCCAGCAACTGCTGATACACCGCCAGCAGACTCTCCAGCTTCTCGCGCAGCGCATCCTCGTCCACCGGCGCCTCGCTGAGCACCTCATCGATCACCGCACGGCAGCCCATATCCAGCTCACCGACAGCATCCCAATTGCGCTCGGCCAACGCGCTTATCAGGGCGTCGCGGGCTTCATCGATGCGTTGCAGTGCTTGGCTCATGATGTGTTCCTCAAGGCGCTTGGCCTTATTGTGGAGCGATGGCATCCCAGCCGGACTTGACGGTAATCAGCAACCGCGCGACTTCGTCGATCATGTCGGCATCGTTCACTTGGTTGGCTTCAACCAGACGGTTGCTCATGTAGTCATACAGCGCATCCAGCTGCTGCACCGACGCCGGATCTTCCGCTTTTTCCGGTTCGAGGCCATCACGCAGGCCAGAGATGATTTCAATCGCCTTGCCCAGCATCAGACCTTTCTGAGCGATATCGCCACGGCTCAATGCCCCCTTGGCCTGCGCCATGCGATCAAGACCGCCCTCCATCAGCATCTGCACCAGGCGGTGCGGGCTGGCTTCGGAGACTTGGGCGTGGGAATTGACCTTCTGGTACTGGCGAAGGGCTCTCATCGGGTTCATGTTGCTACCTCGTTACTGGCCATGTCGAATAGGGTTGCTTAACCAGTTTTTCGACCAGGTCACAAAATTCTTTAATCCAGGCGTCATACGCCAGACCACCGGTAAGCCCTGCTGCGGGGCGCCGAAGCGCCCCGATCAATCAGGACGACGACTTCGCGTTGTTCAGCGAGTTGAGGGTGGTCATGATGCTGGAGCTGCTGGCGTTGATCTGCGCGATCATCGTGTCCATCGCGGTGTACTTGGCGCTCAGGGACTTCTTCAAGGCCTCCATGCGTACGTCCAGGGCGGTGGATTCGGTGGTCAGCGAGGTCAACTTGTTGTTGAGATCGGTGGCACGCGTCGCCAGGGTGCCGGTGGTGCCGACGTAGCTGGCGGTGGCTTTGTTCATGCGGGTGATCAAGCCCGTGTCGCCGGTGAAGAACTTGGCCACATCGCCAGCGCCCTTGACCACGGCCTTGTCCCACGCCTTGTCGTCCAGGCTCAACAGGCCGGTTTTCTGGTCCGTGGTGACGCCCATTTGTGCCAGGCTGGTCATGCTGCCCGCACCGGAGCCGCTGGTCAGCTCGGAACGCATGCTGTTGACCAGCTGACGCATCGACGCATCACCCGTCAGGGCACCCGCAACCGTCGTCGACGCATCGCCCGTGGCGGTCACCTTGGTCTGGGTGTTGATCGCCGTGGTCAACGCGTTGTAGGCGGTAACGAAGGACTGCACCGAGGTCTTCAAGGTGTCGGTATTGGTGGCCACGGTGATGGTGGTGGTCGGCTTGGTCAAGTCAACGGCCAGCAAGTCGAGGGTCACACCACTGATGGCGGAATCGATCTTGTTGGTGGCGGACGACATCTCGACGCCGTCGATGTTGTACTTGGCGTTGGTCGGGGCCGTGCCTTTGTCGTAACCGGCAACCAGCTCCGAGTCACCGCTGAGGGTGATGTCGGTGCCTTCGCCGGTGTTGGTCGACGTCAGGACCAGGCGTGCGCCGTTGGAGTCGCTCAGCACGTTGGCACTGATGCCCTGGGCCGAGAGTTGGGTGTTGATGGCTTCCCGCACTTCCTTGAGGGTCGCGCCGCCGGCAATCACCACGTCGTAGCTTTTGCCCGACTGGTTGATGGTCAACGTCTGCGCTTCGTCAGTGCTGTTGGCCTTGCCCGTGGCACCGTCCGTATTCACCTTGGTGGTGACTTTGGCGGCGGTGGCCAGGCTATCGACCTTCACCGCGTACTTGCCGCTGGAGGCGCCGTCACCCAAGGTGACCTTGATGTTCTTCTCTTCGGAGGAACTGGCAGAAAGCCCGTTGAACGCAGTGACGTTGTTCAACTTGGTGATTGCCGCCTGGTAGGCTTCCAACGCCGTCTTGATCGAGCCGACCGCCGACAATTTGATCGTCGCGTCTTTTTGCTGACTAGAGATCTGGGCTGCCTTGGGTGCCTTTTCAGCCCCAACCAGTGCCTCGACGATCGCTTGCGTGTTGTAGCCCGAACCTGGGCCGGAAATCGTTGAACTAGCCATCTGCTTATTCTCCTTGTCCTGAAGCGGCCGTTTTTTGGCGCTCAAGCGCCGATGCCGCAATCAGAAACATGTTTCGTGCCAACTCAAGCCTTGCTATCAAACAGCAGGCTGCTGGCATCGCTCAAATTCTGCGCCAATTTCAGCGCGGTCTCCGATGGAAGCTGTCGAATCACTTCACCACTGTCAGTGGCGATCACCTTGACGACCACTATGCCAGTGGAGTCATCGATGGAAAAATCCAGGTTGCGCTGTGAAGCCTGCACAAACTCACGCATATCGGTTACGGCTTTTTCCAGCGCGACGCGCTGCGGCTCTTCGCTCGCCGGCACTTTCGCTTCACTGTTGGCCGCAGGCTGGGCCTGGGCGACAGGTGCAGTGCTGGGCTGAGTTACAGCAGCCGGGTACGGCGTGTTCAGCTTGATGCTCATGTCCATGTCATCACCTCCAAACTGAAAAAACGGAAGGGCACGTTATGCACGCACCCTCCCGTTATTTAACCGCTACCGCTATTACTGAAGCAGCTTCAGAACAGACGATGGCAGTTGGTTGGCCTGGGACAGGATCGCAGTGGAAGCCTGTTGCAGGGTTTGTTGCTTGGTCAGTTCAGCAGCTTCAGAAGCGAAGTCAGCGTCTTCTACGCGGCCTTTGGCAGCGGAGGAGTTCTGCGAAATGCTCTGCAGGTTGGCCACGGTGCTGGCGAAACGGTTTTGTACGGCACCCAGCTGCGAACGCTGGCTGTCGATCTGCTGCATGGCGTCGTCCAGAGCCTGGATAGCCTGCTGCGAAGAAGCGGCGGACAGGATGTTCAGGTCGGAAACGCTGGTTTCCATGGTCACGGCGGTTTTGGTGCCGTTGGCAGCAACAGTGGTCAGGCCCAGGGCTTTCAGACCGGTACCGGCGCTGCCGTCTTTGATGGTGATGTCTTTGTCTGCGAACAGGCTCAGAGTACCGTCAGTGTTTTTGCTCGCCTGTACACCGGTGCTAGCGCTGTTGATCGAAGCTACAACTGCGTCAGCGGTGTCGCCTTTCTTGAACTTGACTTCTACGCCGTTGACGGAGATGGAAGTATCGTCGGTCAGTTTGGCCTGAGTGGTACCGGCAGACAGACCCAGTTGCGACAGTGAACCGCTGTTAGTGTTAGCCAGCTTGATGTCTGCACCGTTGCCCGAGGTCAGCTTGAGACGACCTTCGGTGAAGGTAGCGGAAGCACCCGCTGCAGCGCCGCCAGCAGCATTGGTGAGCTTGGTGAGAACGGTCGACATGGCGTCGCCTTTCGCCCAAGTTACTGCAGCACCGTTTACAGTGATCGCACCGTCAGAGGTCAGGTTGCTGGTAGTGGCAATGGCAGGGTTAGCAGTCAGCTTCAGGTTAGCCAAGCCATCAGTTTTGGCAGCGACTGGGGGTGGGCCAGCAGAAGCAGTTACAACATCGCCAGCTGCGAGGTTGATAGCCTTGGTGGAGCTCAGTGTCAGGACGCCAGTAGCATCGGTGCTTGCAGTAACACCGGTGGTAGCTGTCTCTTTGTTGATAGCAGCAGCTGCGGCAACACCCAAGTCACTAGCTGCGACAGCACCGAAAGTGATTGTTGTACCGTTGATTTTGATATTGTCGCTCGCCACAGTAGCGCCGACAGCAGCGGAACCCGAGACAGTGGCTTTATCAGTGAGTACCGAGCCAGTAGTGGTAGCAGCGAGACCGCTCAATGCGGTGCTGTTAACAGTGGCTTCGCTGAAGTTACCTTTCAGCGCGGTGGAGCTGATGTCGGTCATGCCGAACGAGATAGTCTCGTTGGCGTTGGCGCCGATTTGGAAAGCTACGTTCTGGAACGAGCCGTCCAGCAGGTTACGACCACCGAAGGTAGTGGTGCTGGCGATACGGTTCAGCTCGCCCACTTTAGCGGTGAATTCTTGCTGCAGGGAAACACGGTCAGCGTCGCTTTTATCACCGTTCGCCGCTTGCAGGGCGAGTTCACGCAGACGCTGCAGGGTGTTGGTGGATTCTTGCATCGCGCCTTCAGCAGTCTGGGCAATCGACACGCCGTTGTTGGCGTTGGCGATGGCAACGTTCAGGCCTTTGACCTGGTTGTTCAGACGGTTGGCGATCTGCATGCCGGCAGCGTCGTCTTTGGCGCTGTTGATTTTCAGGCCGGAGGACAGACGGTTCATCGACTGGCTCAGAGCGTCGGAAGCCTTATTCAGGTTCTTCTGGACCCCCAGAGACGTGATGTTGGTGTTAACTGATAATGCCATGACGAAATCCTCGTTGGATGGGATGCTGCGGCTTCCGGCCCTGGCAACCGCCGGGTGTGGCCTAGAGAACCTTCGTAATAGTTATCGTCGTGTGTGCCGGTTGCTTGAGTCTTTTTTTTGATTTTTTTGCTGGCTTGGTGCCACCCCTTGCAATTCAAGGGCTTACACAGGCGCAAAACCCAGTATTCATTGGCTTTTCTGGCGCCAAATAAAAAACGCCGATGATCGAGAGATCATCGGCGTTTTTTGTATTGCCGGTTAAAGCGTCACGGACGATAGAGAATCGCCGAGCCCCACGACAGGCCCACACCAAAACCACTGATCGCCACACGCTTCCAGGTGGCGTCCATCACGTGCTTTTCCAGCAGCAGCGGAATGCTCGACGACACGGTGTTGCCGGTCTCGACCATGTCCTTGATGAACTTCTCCACCGGCGCCTCTTCAAAGCGGCGCGCCACGGCATCGACAATCGCCGCACTGCCCTGGTGAATGCAGAAGGCATCGATGTCGTCGGCCTTGAGGTCCGACTCATCGAGCAGCTCGTGCAGATGCGCTGGCACTTTGAGCAGCGCGAAGTTGAACACCTGGCGCCCGTTCATGAAGAACACGCCGTCGCTGACCTTCAGGTGCGGCGCGCCGGAACCGTCGGTGCCGAACTTCGACTTGCCCAGCAGCCAAGGCGCGTCTTCACCCATCCACGTGGCGGTGGCGGCGTCGCCGAACAGCATGGTGGTGTTGCGGTCTTCCGGGTCGACGATCTTCGAATACGGGTCGGCGGTGACCAGCAGGCCGTTTTTCAGGCCGGCGGCTTCCATGAAGCCCTTCATCGCGTAGATGCCGTAGACGTAGCCGGAGCAGCCCAGGGAGATATCGAACGCGGCGACGTGGGTCGGTAGGCCCAGTTTGTCCTGGACGATGGCGGCGGTGTGGGGCAAACCCTCTTCATCACCGTTCTGGGTGACGACGATCAGCGCGTCGATGGACTCGCGTGAAAGCGTAGGGTTGTTGGCAAACAAAGCGTTGACTGCCTCGACACACAGATCGGAAGTTTCCTGGGCAGCTTCCTTGCGCGGCAGGAACGCCGAACCGATCTTGCCAATGATGAACTCTTCATCCTTGGCGAATTTGGCACCCTGGGCGTAGTTATCAATGCCGTCGGCCGGCACGTAACTGGCGATGCTTTTTATGCCAATCATTGTGGCTTCCCAATACTAAATAGCTGGAGAACACCCCGCGAACTGCCTCGCGAAGTGGTGACAATAAAGGGGACAAACCCCGTGAAGAACTCGCTGAAAGCCGCTGCGCAAGGCGCCTTGGACGACTTATCCTTTTCACACGATACAGTGAAGATGCGCTTTATGACTCGCAGGTCACCTAATTGTGTGTGCTTTCTGCAAAACCTTCAAACAATTAAGTCCCGGAAACGACAACGGCCCAACCTGTTTCCAGGCTGGGCCGTTGCTGTGCAGCGGGCCGATTACATCTTGTTGAACAGGCTCAGCTGGGAGATTTTCACGAACGCCAGCTGCGAGGCTTGCAGCATGGTTTGTTGCAGGCTCAGGTTGATCGCGGCTTCGGCGAAGTCAACGTTGCCCAGCGAACTCATGGTGGTGGCGTTCGCCAGGCTCAGGCTGGTGTTTTCGGCACTCTGGATATCCAGGGTGTTCAGGCGTGCGCCGATATCACCGCGAACCTGATCGATCTGGCTATAGGCGTTGGTCAGGTTGCCAATGGACCGGGCCACCACGTCCTTGAGTTCCTTCTGCGCCGCCGGGTTGCCATCCGATGGGGTCTCCAGCGTGCGGCGCAGGCGGCTGAGGGTGTCGAGCACGTTTTCGTTCTTGTTGCTGGTGGCGCCCACCAGGAACTGGTCGCCGTCTGCCGGTGCCGGCGCGGTGGTCACACCCAGCGTCACGCCCGCCACGGTGATCGAGGTCGCGCCCGCAGCCAGCGTGTCATTGGCGATGGATTTGCTGTCCGCCGTGTACGGCTGCGCGTAGACGTTATAGCTACCGCCCGCACCGAATTTGACCACCAGGCCGGCGTTGGGAAAGGTGCTGGCATAAGCCGCCGGATCACTCACCGAACCACCGGTCAACTGGGCCGCGCTTGGGTTGCTGGCGGTACGCGAAACACTGAACGAGTCCGGCTTGAGGGCCAGGGTGAACTCGCGGTCTTTTACCAGCGCATCCGACGGCGCGCCCGGCAAGACGTCTTTGCCCAGGTTCAAGCCGATGTCGAACTTGACGCCACGCAGGCTGATGGTCGAACCGCCTTCCTTGGTGGAGTCAAAGGTGCCATTGCCCGCGATCTCGGACGTGATGTCCTTGCCGGTGCTGTCACTGACGGTGTACTGGGTGCTGCTGAGGAACTTCAGCGTGTAAGGCTGGCCGTCGGCAAACTTCACATCGACACCCGACGCGATCAGGCCCGCCGAGATCGTGACCTTGCCGTCATCCACCGCCGGGGGAACCAGCACCGGTGTGGCCTGGGTACGACCGGTGTTGGCCGAGGTCTCGAGCATTTTCTTCGCGGTATCGCCCATCGGCACCGACAGATTCTCGGCTACCCGCAGGTTCAGCGCGGTGTCATCGCCCTGATAGGTGTAGGTGCCATCGTTGTTGCGCGTGTACGGCGGCGTGTCGGTCTTGCTGCCGGAGAACAGGTAGTTGCCGCTGGCATCCTTGGTATTGAGCAGACCCATGATCTGGTCTTCCAGGGCACCGATTTCGGCGGCGGTCGATTTGCGGTCAGCATCGCTGATCCCGACGTTGCCGACCTTCAGCGCCAGCTCACTGGCACGCTGGATCGCCGTGTTGATGTTCTCCAGCACGCTGTCTTCGGTCTGCAGCGAGTTTTTCAGCGTGTCGATATTGGTGTTGTACTGCCCCAGCATGTCTTTCTGCTGTTGCAACATCAGCAACCGCGCGGCCGCGACCGGATCATCCGCAGCGGTTTGCACACGCACGCCAGAGCTGGCCTGGTCCTGCGCCTTGACCACACTGGAATAGTTTTCCTGGTACTTGGTGGAGCTGGTTTCGAAATACTGCTGTGTAGAAATACGCATCGTCCCAGACTCCCTTAAAGGCTATTGATCAATGTGGTGAAGGTTTCTTGCGCGGCCTTGATGATCTGCGACGACGCGGTGTAGTACTGCTGGAACTTGATCATGTCGCCCGCCTCGTCATCCAGGTTGACCCCGGACACCGAGTTGCGCGCGCCTTTGTTGGCGGCCAGCAAGGCGCCAGTCGCGGCCACATCGACACTCGACTGACTGGCCTTGGCGCCCACCTGGGACACCAGTCGGCTATTGGCCCCCACCAGGCTCACACCGACGTTGCCGTCGCCCATGCCCACCGTGGCCTTGGTTTGCAGGTCAAGCAACTGCTGCGCGTTGCGGCCGTCGGACTTGCCGGCGCTGTTGAACGAGAACGTGGTGCTGTCACCGTCAGCCGGCGAGCCGTTGATGGTGGTGTCGAATTTGAAACCGGAACCCGGGATCGGCGTACCGCTGGCGTCCAGCTCGGGCACATTGACGGTGATCTTGTTGCCCTGCCCCGGCACAATGGTGCCGGTGCCAATCGCCTTGCCCTGCGCGTTGCTGATCGTATACGACTGGGTGCCGTCGGCGGCCGGTTTGCCAAACACCATTTTCACCGGCATCAGGCCTTCGATGTTCGTGCGCAGCTTCGCCGTGTCCGCGCCGCCATGGATATCCAGTGGCGCCGTCAGTGTCGGCTGGGTAAAGGTGCCCGTGCCGCTGTTGGTCTTGCCGCCTTCGCCGATCAGCGGGCCGGCAAATGCAAGCTTGTTGGCGTCCGCCATGTCCACGCCGATAGCGCTGGCACCGTTGGCCGTCGGGCTGACCTTGAAGCTGTCGCCATAGCTCATCGTGCCTTTGCCATCGAGCGTCACGGTCACGCCGTCAAACGACACCGGCACAGTGGTGGAGCTGATGTCGAAGTTGCCCATGGACTTACCGTCCGAGCGCTCCACGGTGATGATGTTCGGGTTGGTCTTGTCGCTGAAGGTGACCTTGTAGTCATAGGTCGTCAGCTTGCTGCTGTCGTTGATCGTCACATTCAGGTTGCTGGACGCGGCACTGTTGCCCGCCGCCGCCTGGCTGCGCGAAGCAATGGCGGTGGCGCTGTTGATGTCCTTGAACAGCGATGTGCCGAAATCACCGTTCAGATCCAGGCCCTGGCCCAGCTGATTGTTGATCGTATCCGCAGTCGCAATCGCCAGGCGCCCCAGCTCGTTGATGGCCGGCATCAGGGCGTCGCTGCGATAGCGCAACAAGCCGCCAATGCTGCCGCCGCTAATCACCGAGCCCATGTCCAGGGCAGTGCCGTTGACATTCAGCTGGATGGTGTACTGGCTGTTGTCGTCTTTGCTCGGCACCGCCGAAATGGTGTTGGCAATCCCGCCTTCCACCAGCGACTGGCCGGTGCCGGTGTTGATGCTGAATTGGCCGTTCTTCTCCGTCGCGGTGACGCCGATCAGCTCATTGAGCGCACGCACGGCCTCGTTGCGCGAGTCCAGCAGGTTCGCCGGCGCATTGGTCGCCGAGCCCTGGGCCTGGGAGATCTGTTTGTTCAGCGAAGCAATCGAGGAGGTCAGTTGGTTGACCTGGTCACTCATGGTGCTCAGCTGGCTATTGATGGTTTCTTTTTGCTGGGTCAGCTGCGTCGAGATCGAATTGAAGCGGTTGCTCAGCGTCTTGGCGTTGGACACCAGCAGCTGGCGCGCCGACAGGTCATTCGGGTTGGACGACGCGGTCTGCAGGGTTGCAAAGAACGAGCTCAGCGCCGACGACATGCCGGTGGTCTTGTCCGACAACACTTTGTCGATGGCACTGACCTGCCCGAGGTAGGCATTGGCATCGCTGCTCAGGGCGGTGCTGTTCTGATACGCCGCATCCAAATACTCGTTATACACCCGACGCACATCCGCCAGGGTCGTGCCGCTGCCGATGAACACGCCGCCGAACTGGTTCGACGCGCTGGCGTTCTGGGTGGCCTGCTGACGTGAGTAGCCCGCGGTGTTGACGTTGGCAATGTTATTACTCAAGACCGACAACGATCCTTGAGCGGCATTGAGCCCTGACATCCCGATACTGAGCAAACTCATGATTCAGACCTTATAAATGTGTGGTTGCGCCAGCGGCAGCGTAGTTCTGGTAACTGTCCATCGTTTTGGCGATCTGCGAAATCTTGCTGGCATAGGCCGGGTCGGTTGCGTAACCGGCCTTTTGCAACTCGCGTACAAACTGTTCCGGGTTGTCGGCCGACTTCACAACTTCTTTATAGCGATCATTGCTTTGCAGCAATGTCACGAGGTCGTGAAAGCTGTCCTGGTACGAATCGTAGGAACGGAACTGCGCCGTTTCCTTGACCATCGCCCCATCGCGGAACTCGCTGGTGATTGCCCGGGCCTGACCGCCCTGCCAGCTCTGGCCGGCCTTGATGCCGAACAGGTTGTGGCTGCTGCTGCCGTCTTCGGCACGCATCACCGACTTGCCCCAACCGGTTTCCAGGGCGGCCTGGGCCACCAGGTACTTCGGATCGACGCCAATGCGTGCGGCGGCCGCCTTGGCCATCGGCAGCATGGTGGCGACAAATTCGTCCTGGGAGCCGAAGGCTTTTTTCGCCGGTGCCAGCGGTGGCTGGGCAATGGCGCGGCCATAGACCTGCATGCGCCCGCTCGGCACGGCAAAGCTGCGTGCGGTGCTGTTGATGACGTTGTCTTCGGCGGCGCTGTTACGCAGTGGCGCGGCCTTGGCCACGCTGGTGTCAGTGCTCGGCACGATGCCGGCCAGCAGGCGATCCGTGAGCTTGCTGGGCAAGGCGATGCGGCGCTGGTTCATCAGCTCCATGTCATTGCTGTGGGAGGCCGCCGCGCCCGCCTGCGGCTCCGCCACGCGATACGCCCACAACGGGCGCTGGCCATTGGAGCGGCCCAACGGGCCCTCGGCCTGGGTACCGGCGCCAATCTCAGTCGGCACATCAACTTTCTTCACCGGCTCAGCCGCCACCGGGCCTTGCAAGGTGGCCGCCTGGGCTTCCACCGGTTTGTTCTTCTGCATCTGCCGCATCAGCACGTCGGCCAGGCCGATACCGCCGCCCTCGCGGGACATCGATACCGCCAGTTGCTGGTCGTACATTTCCTGGTACTGCTTGGCCGCCGGGGTGTTCATCGGGTTGTCCTTGCCCAATGCTTCGGTGGCCGAACGCATGGACTTGAGCATCTCGCTCAAAAACAGCGACTCGAACTCCTGCGCCACCTTGCGCATATTGCCTTCGCTGTTCTTGTCGGCGCCGACCTTGAGCTGGTTAAGCCGGTTCAAGTCGGAGTACGACCCCGAGTCCGCCGTGCTGCTGATGCCGCTCTTGCGCATATCCATGGCCATGGCCTCAGATCACGATCAGGTCGGCTTGCAAGGCGCCGGCCTGTTTCAGGGCTTCAAGGATCGCCATCAAGTCGCCGGGCGCTGCGCCCACCTGGTTCACCGCGCGGACAATCTCATCCAGGGTGGTGCCGGGGCCGAACTTGAACATCGGCTTGGCTTCTTGCTGGGCATTCACCCGCGAACGTGGCACCACGGCCGTCTGGCCATTGGACAACGGCCCAGGCTGGCTGACGATCGGGTCTTCGGTGATGGTCACGGTCAGGCTGCCGTGGGTCACTGCGGCCGGCGATACCTTGACGTTCTGGCCGATCACGATGGTGCCGGTACGCGAGTTGATGATGACTTTGGCCACGGCCTGGCCTGGATCGACTTCGAGGTTTTCCAGGATCGACAGGTAGTCCACACGCTGGCTTGGGTCCAGCGGCGCGGTCACGCGGATCGAGCCGCCGTCGATGGCCTGGGCCACGCCAGGGCCGAGCATGTCGTTGATCTTGTCGACCACGCGCTTGGCGGTGGTGAAGTCGGAACGGTTGAGGTTCAGGGTCAGGCTGTTGCCCTGGTTGAAACCGCTCGGCACGGTGCGTTCCACCGTGGCGCCGCCAGGAATGCGCCCGGCGGAGGGCACGTTGACGGTGATCTTCGAACCGTCACGGCCTTCGGCGTCAAACCCGCCCACCACCAGGTTGCCCTGGGCGATGGCGTAGACGTTGCCGTCGATACCTTTAAGCGGGGTCATCAGCAAAGTGCCGCCGCGCAGGCTTTTCGAGTTACCGATGGAGGACACGGTAATGTCCACCACCTGGCCCGGCTTGGAGAACGCCGGCAAGTCGGCACTGATGGACACGGCCGCGACGTTTTTCAGCTGCACGTTGCCCGAACCGGCCGGCACCTTGATGCCGAACTGCGAGAGCATGTTGTTGAAGGTCTGCAAGGTGAACGGGGTCTGGGTGGTCTGGTCACCCGTGCCGTTGAGCCCCACCACCAGACCGTAGCCGATCAACTGGTTGGAGCGCACGCCGGAGATGCTGGCGATGTCTTTCAGGCGCTCGGCCTGGGCGACGGCGCTCAGGGACAGCAACAAGGCCGCCACCATCAGCTGTTTGAAGTTCAAAATGGCCACCTAGAAAGGGAACAGCGGGCTAAGGAAGAAACGGTCGAACCAGCCCGGCTGGCTCGCATCGGCAAACGAGCCCGTACCCGAATAGGTAATGCGCGCATCGGCAATCCGCGTGGACGGCACGGTGTTGTCGGTGGAGATGTCATCGGCACGCACCATGCCGGCAATCCGCACCAGCTCGTCGCCGGTGTTGAGGGTCATCCACTTTTCACCGCGTACGGCGATGATGCCGTTGGGCAACACATCGGCCACGGTCACGGTGATCGAACCGGTCAGGCTGTTGCCCTGCCCCGCCGCGCTCTTGCCGTTGGTGGCACGGTCGCCGCTGTAGCCGGCTTCCAGGCTCAAGTCACCACTGCCCAGCGGGTTGTTGGTGTTCGGGATACCGCCAAACAGCGAGGTCAGGCCGATGCCGGTCTTGCTGGTCTTGCCGATCTGCGAGTTGGCGTTCTTGCTGGCCTGGGTCTTCTCGTTCAGGGTGATGGTGATGATGTCACCGACCCGGAACGCCTTGCGGTCGCTGTACAGGTTCTGTTCGAAACCGGCCTGGTAGATCGAGCCATTGTTGGCCGCCGCCGGCAACGGCGTGCGTGGCAACACCGGCGCGTAGTACGGATCATTGGGTTTCGGCGTCGGGGCGACGCAGCCCGCGAGCACGGTGATCCCACTCAATGCCAGAACAGAAACGTAGCGATTCATGACCCTTACCTCACGGTGTTGCAGGCGCCCTCAAGGGCGCCCCATAGACTTGATTACAGATTCTGCGTGACGAACGAGAGCATCTGGTCGGCAGTGGAGATCACCTTGGAGTTCATCTCGTAGGCGCGCTGGGTGGTGATCATGTTGACCATCTCCTCAACCGTGCTCACGTTGGAGGTTTCCAGGGTGCTTTGCAGCGTGGTACCGAAACCGTTCAGGCCAGGGGTGCCGATTTGCGGCGCGCCGCTGGAGGCGGTTTCGAGGAACAGGTTGTTACCCATGGCTTGCAGGCCGGCCGGGTTGATGAAGTCGGCGGTTTGCAGGTTGCCGATCACTTGCGACGCCGGGTTGCCGGCCACGGTGATCGACACAGTGCCGTCGTTGCCGACGGTGAAGGTCTTGGCATCGGCCGGGACGATCACGGCGGGTTCCAGGGCGAAACCGTTGGCGGTGACCATCTGACCGTTGGAGTCCAGGTGGAAAGTACCGTCACGGGTGTAGGAAGTAGTGCCATCCGGTTGCAGGATCTGGAAGAAACCACGGCCGTTGATCGCCATGTCCAGCGGCTGGCCGGTCTGTTGCAGGTTACCGGCGCTGAAGTTCTTCTGGGTGCCGACAATCGCCACACCCGTACCCAGTTGCAGGCCCGACGGCAGTTCGCTGTCCTGGGTCGATTGGGCGCCCGGCTGCTTCTTGATCTGATAGAGCAGGTCCTGGAATTCGGCACGGTCACGTTTGAAACCCGTGGTCGACACGTTGGCCAGGTTGTTGGAGATGGTGGTCAGGTTGGTGTCCTGGGCGGACAGACCGGTTTTGGCAACCCATAGAGCCGGAAGCATGCTGTTCTCCTTTGGGCGCCTGTGTGTTGGCGCCGCATCACAAATTAGTTAGTGGGTTGCAATCAGGTCATCGCCATGACGCGCGTCATGGCCTGATCGTCTTCCTTGGCGCTGTTCATCATCTTGATGTGCAGCTCGAATTGCTTGGAAAGCGCCAGCACTGCGGTCATTTCTTCCACCGCATTCACGTTGCTCGCCTGCAGGAAACCCGAGGTCAGCTTGACGCCCGCATCGACCTGGGCCGGCTGGCCGTCCTTGGTGTGGATGCTGCCATCCAGACCCTTGGTCATGTTCTTCAGATCGGGCTGCACCAGCTTGATCCGGTCCACTTCAGCCATCACGCGCGGGCCTTCGCCCATGGCGCGGATGCTGATGGTGCCGTCGGCGCCCACTTCGATTTTCTGCTGGGGCGGCACGGCAATCGGGCCACCGTTGCCCATGATCGGCATGCCGTTGCCGGCGCGCAGCACGCCCAATGCATCGACGTTCATGCTCGCGCTGCGCACGTAGGCTTCGCCGCCATCCGGGGTCTGCACGGCCATCCAGCCGTCGCCACTGACGGCCACGTCCAGGTCACGCCCGGTTTCAATCATGGCGCCGGGGCTGAAGTCGGTGGCCGGGCGTTCGGTGAGGGCAAACGCCCGCGCCGGAAAGCTGTCACCAAACACCGGCATCGAACGCGCCTGTTCCAGGTCACGTTGGAAACCATTGGTGGAAATGTTCGCCAGGTTGTTGGCATGGGCCTTCTGCGCCAGAGCATTCTGGCTGGCGCCGGTCATTGCCACATAAAGGTACTTGTCCACGCTCTTTCCTCTTTCTGACGGACGTTTGCCGCCCACCGCTGTGCTGATGAGGGTTAAGCAATTTGCGAACCAACTTTTGAAACAGCCGGAAAACCCAATGGATACGGGGTGTCGAGGGCTTGACAGGGTCGACACGTCCGGCAGGCGAGTCGAAAAAACGGCGGTGTCATGCCGCTTACGGCAAAGACCGGTGCCGACGGCGAGCACCATTGCAGGCGCAAGGTGCTGGCCTTGCGCCCTGCGCAACCTACGCCGATCCGATCAGATGTAACCGCAGCTTGTTGAAATAAAACCCTGCACTCACATCATTTATCATTTCAACACTCACGCACCACACGCCAACCACCATTCCTCGCACCCTACTCAATTAGTTAGCGTGTGTGTTTTAACTTGACGCTTTAAAAAACCACCGACGATTAGTGGCCGGCAGATTATTCCGACATACATTTACAAATACTCAACAATGCCAACTTGTCACCCCACGCTTACTTACGCAACTCTCGCACCGCGCACAGTCGCATCCGTCAATCAACTTTGACTGAACAACTTTGTGACACACACCCTTATCAATACAAGGCCAGTAATATGTTTAGAATCAACGGTGCATACCCGACTTACTTCAGAGAGCCCGCCTCACCATATGAACGGGACCGACAGTATGAATTACGCGCCTCCCAGCGCCCGCCTGTGGAACCTCACTATCACCGCTGCGATCACGACCATCGAGTCGACTTGAATCGTCCGGACTCCCACAGGGATTTTGACTACCGCCCCGACCGCAGGCGCTCCGACGCCCGCCGCGATTGGGACTACCGCCCTGACCGTGGATTCCCCGACGCCCGCCGCGACTGGGACTACCGCCCTGACCGTGGATTTCCCGACGCCCGCAGTGACTGGGACTGCCGCCCTGACCGTGGATTCCCCGACGCCCGCCGTGACTGGGACTACCACCCTGACCGTGGATTCCCCGACGTCCGCCGTGATTGGGAGATGCGCCCGGATTTCACACCCAGCCCGCCTCAGGCAAACACGACAGTGGGCGCACTACGTCAACTCCTCGACAGCATGCCAGACCAGCTTGTACAGACCGACCGTGGCATCACGGCCAATGACATCCGCGCCGGCAAATTCGGTACGCTTTCACCGGAAGCCCTCAAAGAGCTTGAAAAACTGGATAAAAATCAAGACTACCGCTTGGTAACACTGGACAGCCCCTCAGGTACAGCATCGGCCTGGATAACGGCCAACAGCGACACGCCTGTATTCATCCAGGCAATGGCGAGTGAAGGCCCTGTAACTCTCGACAGAATGCATCCACTGTGGCGACTCCCAAAAATAATGTCCGCACCAATAAAGTTCATTAATGAAGGCATAACCACCGATGCGTTGAAAGCAGGCAAACATGGCCCACTTCACCCGGAAATCAAAAAAAGCCTTGAAGCACTGAAACAAGATAAAAGTTACACGCTAACTTCGTTCCCGAAACATAACGAGAACGACGATACCCTGCTCGCCTGGGTGGAAAAAGGCAGCGGAAATATCGTGCCCATTGGTACTGAGGATGGTCGACCGTCCTGACCACACTCACCGCTGCCTGGAGTGAACACTGCGCCATTCGCTGCAGTGTTCAGCCTATGTATGTACAAGACACTATTTGCTCACGCCAAAGTCCCGCAACTTATTGGCAATCGTGGTATGAGAAACCCCCAGGCGTTTGCCCAACTGTCGGCTGCTGGGGTGTTCTGCATAAAGCGCTTCCAACACCGCCTTCTCAAACCGCCCGACAATGTCGTCCAACCCACCTTCCAGGGAAAAATCGCCAAGGGGTTGACGCACCCCATAGTCCGGCAAGCGAATATGTTCAGCCTTGACCGTGCCGCCCTCGCACAACGACACCGCTTGGAACAACACGTTTTCCAACTGCCGCACATTCCCCGGCCAGTGGTAATGACTCAGGCGCTCCATGGCCGCTGGCGCCAGCTTGGGCAGCGGGCAGCCTATTTGCCGGCTGGCCTGGTCAAGGAAGTGATCGACCAAGGGTGCCAGACCATCAAGGCATTCGCGCAGCGGCGGAATATGCAACGACAGCACATTGAGGCGGTGATAAAGGTCCTGGCGAAACTCGCCACGGGCGCAGAGTTCCGACAGGTCCACCTGGGTTGCGCAGATCACGCGCACATCCAGATACACCTCTTCATCGCTGCCCACACGGCGGAAGCAGCCGTCCTGCAGGAAGCGCAGCAACTTCACCTGCAAACGCGCGCTCATTTCCCCGACGCCATCCAGAAACAACGTCCCGCCCGCTGTCAGCTCCAGCAGCCCCAACTTGCCCTCGGCCCGCGCCCCTTCAAAGGCACCGGGGCCGTAGCCGAACAGTTCGGTCTCGGCCATCGACTCCGGCAAACCGGCACAGTTGAGTGCCATCAGCGGTGACTGCCCCCTCGGGCTGGCCAGGTGACAGGCACGCGCCAGCAATTCTTTGCCGGTGCCGGTTTCGCCTTCTATTAATAGCGGTGCATCCAAGGGCGCCATGCGCCGGGCCTCACGGACCACGGCGGCCATCACCTTGGAGCTTTGGAAGATGCTGTCAAAGCCGCGCAGCTCCTGCTTGCGCACATTGTAGATACGCTCACCCACGCGGTCGGCACGGTGCAGGGTCAACACGGCGCCGGCCATGGCTTCGCTGTCATCGTGCTCCGAGGATTGCAGCGGTGCGATATCCGCCAGGAACACGTCGCCCTTGACCTTGACCCGCAGGCCATTGATCCGCGATTTGCTCGCGCGCACCAGCTCCGGCAAGTCGAAGTCCTCGGCGTAGCGCGACAGCGGAATGCCCGGCACCTCATCCACCCGCACCCCGAGGAGCTGCGCCGCCGCTCGGTTGGCGGCGACGATGGAGCCGCCCATGTCGATCGACAGCACCGGAAACTCCAAGGCGCCGAGCAACGCATTGAGTTCCATATGCCGACGTTCACTGGGCATCAGCCCTACACGCTTCACACCAAATACACCGGCAATCGCCTCGAACTGCGGGCGCAGCGCCTGGAACTGCATGTTCACCAGGTTGGGGCAAAACAGATAAATGGCGTTGCCATGCTCACCGCCGACCTCGCCCTTGGCGACGTTGACGCCGTACTCCACCAGCAGGTTGAGGATGTCCCGCAGGATGCCGATGCGGTTCTGGCAGTGCACTTTGATACGCATGAAAGGACTCGGAAAGTGGGTAGGCGCCGCGTCTTTTTGTCGCTGGGCGCAGATAGTCGTCAAGATTATGTGACAGCTCGTGACCTTTTCCCAGCCCATTGCAGCGACTGGCGCCACAACCGTAACGAATACTTTACGAAAGCCAGTAACTTTTCCCACACTCCAGCCTGGAACACGGATGGAGTCTTGCGCGGTACGGGTTATCAATAGGGGCATCGCAGGACATAACAAGAACGAATGCCTAGCAGGAGAGCCGTATGAAGCAGACGCACTACGTGGCCCGCGAGCCCGATGCGCAAGGTTTTATCCACTACCCGCCGGAAGAACACGCGGTGTGGAACACCCTGATCACGCGCCAGTTGAAAGTGATCGAAGGCCGCGCCTGCCAGGAATACCTGGACGGCATCGACAAGCTCGGCCTGCCCCTGGATCGCATCCCGCAACTGGACGAAATCAATAAAGTGCTGGCCGCGACCACCGGCTGGCAAGTGGCCCGCGTCCCCGCGCTGATCCCCTTCCAGACCTTCTTCGAACTGCTCGCCAACAAGCAGTTTCCGGTCGCGACCTTTATTCGCACCCGTGAAGAACTGGACTACCTGCAAGAGCCGGATATTTTCCACGAGATCTTCGGCCACTGCCCGCTGCTGACCAACCCCTGGTTCGCCGAATTCACCCACACCTACGGCAAGCTCGGCCTCGCTGCCAGCAAAGAGCAACGGGTTTACCTGGCGCGACTGTACTGGATGACCATCGAGTTCGGCCTGGTGGACACGCCCGCCGGCCTGCGCATCTACGGTGGCGGCATTTTGTCGTCGCCCAAGGAGACGGTGTACAGCCTGTCCGCCGAGCCCGAGCACCAGGCTTTCGACCCGCTGGAAGCGATGCGCACGCCGTATCGCATCGACATCCTGCAACCCTTGTACTTCGTGCTGCCGGAGCTCAAGCGCCTGTTCGAAGTGGCGCAGGAAGACATCATGGGCATGGTCGAACGCGGCATGCAGCTCGGCTTGCATGCACCGAAGTTTCCGCCCAAGCCCAAAGCCGCCTAAACCTCGTTTTTTAGGGCCAGGTGAGTCTGTTCCCCGGCCCCGCGTTGCTTTAGGGTGACGCCACTGACCTTCATCATTCGAATTCAGGACACTTTCACATGACCACCTTGAACCAAGCCCACTGCGAAGCCTGCCGTGCCGACGCCCCACAAGTCAGCGATGAAGAGCTGCCGGTGCTGATCAAGCAGATCCCCGACTGGAACATCGAAGTGCGCGATGGCGTGATGCAGCTGGAAAAGGTTTTCCTGTTCAAGAACTTCAAGTTCGCCCTGGCCTTTACCAACGCCATGGGTGACATCTCCGAAGCCGAAGGCCATCACCCTGGCCTGCTCACCGAATGGGGCAAGGTCACCGTGACCTGGTGGAGCCACTCCATCAAAGGCCTGCACCGCAATGACTTCATCATGGCCGCCCGCACCGACGAAGTGGCCAAGGACGCCGAGGGCCGCAAGTAATGCACTTTGATGCGATTGGCCGTGTACCCGGCGACCCGATCCTCGGGCTGATGGACCTGTATGCCCAGGACAGCAACCCGAACAAGTTCGACCTTGGCGTTGGCGTGTACAAGGACGACCAGGGCCTGACCCCGATTCCTCACTCAGTGAAGCTGGCCGAGCAGCGCCTGGTGGACACGCAAACCACCAAGACCTACATCGGCGGCCACGGCAATGCGGCCTTCGGCAAGCTGATAAGCGAGCTGGTGCTCGGCGCGGACTCCGCATTGATCCGCGCGCGCCGTGCCGGCGCCACCCAGACCCCAGGCGGCACCGGCGCCCTGCGCCTGAGCGCCGATTTCATCGCCCACAGCCTGCCGGGCCGTGGCGTGTGGCTGAGCAACCCGACCTGGCCGATCCACGAAAGCATCTTTGCCAAGGCCGGCCTCAAGGTCAGCCACTACCCCTACGTGGGCGCGGACAACCGCCTGGATGTGACGGCCATGCTCGCCACCCTGGCCACCGTGCCCATGGGCGACGTGGTGCTGCTGCACGCCTGCTGCCACAACCCGACCGGTTTCGACCTGTCCCAGGACGACTGGCGCCAGGTGCTGCAGATCGTGCGCGAGCGCCAGTTGCTGCCCCTGATCGACTTTGCCTACCAGGGTTTTGGCGACGGCCTGGAGCAAGATGCCTGGGCCGTGCGGCTGTTTGCGGCCGAGCTGCCGGAAGTGCTGGTCACCAGCTCCTGCTCGAAGAACTTCGGCCTGTACAGCGACCGTGTCGGCGCGTTGCTCGTGTGCGCGGCGGATGCCGAAAAGCTGACGGATGTGCGCAGCCAACTGGCGAATATCGCGCGTAACCTGTGGTCAACGCCGCCGGATCATGGTGCGGCGGTGGTGGCGACGATCCTCGGTGATGCCGAGCTGAAAGCGCTGTGGAGTGGTGAAGTGGAAGCCATGCGTTCGCGGATTGCGCACTTGCGCTCCGGGCTGGTGGAAGCCTTGGCGCCCCACGGTCTGGCTGAGCGGTTTGCGCATATCGGCGCACAGCGTGGGATGTTTTCCTACACTGGTTTGAGTGCCGAACAGGTCAAGCAACTGCGCGAGAAGCACAGTGTGTATATGGTCAATTCGGGGCGGGCGAATGTGGCCGGCATCGACGCCACACGACTGGCGCTGCTTGCCGAAGCGATCGCCGACGTTTCCCGCTGACGAAACCGAATCAAACTGTGGGAGCTGGCTTGCCTGCGATAGCGGTGTGTCAGCCCCACAGTTTGCACTGATAGACAGCTATCGCAGGCAAGCCAGCTCCCACATTTGGACAGCGCCGGCCTTTAGCCTGCAACCATCTCAGCCTTGAGCTGCGCCTCCTTCGCCTGCGCATCCGCCAACCGATACAACTCGATCTGCCCATCCCAGTGCTCGATCAACGCCGTGCACGACTCCACCCAATCCCCGCAATTGAGGTAATCCACCTCGCCCACCTTGCGAATCTCCGCATGGTGAATGTGCCCGCACACCACGCCGTGCAGCTCGCGCTTGGTCACTTCGTGAGCGATGGCTTCTTCGAAATCACTGATAAAGCTCACGGCCGTCTTCACCTTGTGCTTCAGATACGCCGACAGCGACCAGTAGCCGTAGCCATACCGCGCGCGCCAGTGGTTCAGCCAGCGATTCAAGGTAAGGGTGAATTCGTAGGCCGAATCGCCAAGGAACGCCAGCCAACGGTGATAGCGGGTGATGACATCGAATTGATCGCCGTGAATCACCAGCAGATGCCGACCGTCCGCCGTCACGTGCACCGCTTCGTCCACCAGCTGGATATTGCCAAGGATCAGCTTGGAATAGCGGCGCAGGAATTCGTCATGATTGCCGGTGACATAGATCACCTCGGTGCCGCGCTTGGCCATGGTCAGCAGGCGGCGGATCACGTTGGTGTGGGCCTGGGGCCAATACATGCCGCCGCGCAGCTTCCAGCCATCGATGATGTCACCCACCAGGTAGATCTTGTCGGCGTGGTAGCCCTTGAGGAATTGCGACAAATGTTCGGCCTGGCAATCCCGGGTGCCCAGGTGCACGTCGGAAATCCACAGGGTACGCACCCGTTGCTTGCGGCTGGGCTTGGTGAACTCGGCACTGGTCATGGGCATCCCTCGACGGTGTTTTCGCGAGCTTGCGCCAAGGCGATTAATAGCCCATGACAACGGTGCGTCAGTCTGATGACAGCGCCCATCGGGCGCGAAGCGTTGTAGACTGCGACAGCCTGCCCCAGGAGACCGCGATGAGACCGATCCTCACGCTACGCCATTACACCCAAGCGCCCATCGACCACAGCCATGACCATGCGCAGCTGGTGTTCGGCCTGTCCGGGCACCTGGACTTCGAGGTCGAGGGCCGTGGCAGCCAGGTGCGCGAAAGCAGCGTGATGGTGCTGCCCTACTCCGCCCACCACGTCTGCGACAGCCGCGATGGCAGCCGCTGCCTGGTGCTGGACGTGCCCACCGAGCACTGGGTGCTGCAATCGCTGGGGGAGCATGCGGATGCCAGTTGCCGCCTGCTCGATCAACCGACGCGCCTGGCCCTGGACGCCCGGCAACACCAGTTGGTGCAGTGGCTGGCACACAGCCCGGTGAATGACCCGCTGATCGTGCAGCAAGGCGCGGTGCTGCTGCTCGCCAGCCTCAACCATCAGCAAGAGCGCCTGCTGGGCAAACGCCTGCCGTACGCCGCCTTCAATGCGCACATTGAGCGCCACGTCGCCCACCCGCTGCAGGTCGCCGACCTCGCGCGCATCGCCGACCTGTCACCGGCGCGCCTGCATGCACGGTTTATGGCCGAATGCGGGCAGACGCCCATGGACTACATCCGCAGCCGTCGCTTGCACATGGCCCTCGACCTGTTGCGCGCAACACCGCTGCCCATCGGTGAAATAGCCGAGCGCGTCGGCTATAGCTCGCAAAGTGCCTTCGCCGCCGCGATGCTGCGGGAATTCGGCGCCTCCCCTGGTCAGTTGCGGCGCGCACCGTAGCAAGAGTCCCGCGACAAACAACGCGAGCCCGACGACAGACACCCAGGCCAACATGCCTCTAGACTGGGTTTTTCGTCACACCGTACGTTCAAGGATCGCAATGACTCCCCGTTCAGCCCTCGGCGCCCTGCATATCGGCGCATTGATGTTTGGCCTCACCGGCGTATTCGGCAAGCTGGCAGCCGCCTCGCCGGCCATTATCGTGTTTGGCCGCGCCGCGTTTGCGGTGCTCGCCCTGGCGGTGTTTGCGCGCTTTGCCAGCAATGCCCCGTGGAAAAAACTGCAAAGCCGCGACTGGCGCCGGCTGCTGGTCAGCGGCGTATTGCTGGCGGCGCATTGGGTGACGTTCTTTATGGCCGTCAAGGTGGGCGGTGTCGCGGTCGCGACCCTGGGTTTTACCGCGTTCCCGGCGTTTACGGTAATCCTCGAAGGGTTGATTTTCCGCGAGCGTATCCGCGCCAACGAAGTGCTGCTGGTGGTATTGGTCAGCATCGGCCTGGTGCTGGTCACCCCAGACTTCAATCTAGCCAGCGAAGCCACTGGCGGCCTGTTATGGGGCATCGCCTCAGGGCTGCTGTTCTCCTTGTTGTCGCTGAACAATCGCGCCAGCTCCGGGAGAATTCCCGCCGTGCAGGCAGCGCTGTGCCAGAACGTGGTAGTCGCGGCGTTGCTGTTGCCCGTGGCGGCGCCTGGATTGGCCGATGTGCGCGGCATTGACTGGTTGTGGATCGGCTTGCTGGGCGTGTTCTGCACCGGCCTGGCCCACAGCCTGTTTGTCGCCAGCCTGGCGGTGATCAAGGCGCGTACCGCGTCGGTGGTGTTTGCCATGGAGCCGGTCTACGGCATTACCGTGGCCTGGCTATTGTTCGCCGAAACCCCGACGCTGCGCATGCTTCTGGGCGGCGCGCTGATAATCGTCGCCATCGTGCTGTCGGGGCTGATGGGCAGTGCCAGCCAGGCCAAACAGCCGGCGGCAACGGCCTGATCTATACTCTGGCGATCCGCAACAGTCTGTCGTCGTTCAACGGATAAAGACTTCTCGACGACAGCCCTGACGTTTGAAGTTGCTGCAAGCGAGTGGTCACTCCATTAACGCTATGCAGGGGTTTCATCATGGAAACACTTATCAGCTTGCTGGTGCAGATCATCAGCGGAGCCGTCGGCGGCAACTTGGCCGGCATGACCAAGCAGAGCCTGGGGACCGGGCTCAACACCTTTCTCGGCGGTGTGGGCGGCCTGGTCCTGGGCCAGGTCATTGCGCAGTTCACCGGCACAGCCGACGGCGCGGCACTGGACGTCGCGGCGGTGGGCACCAACATTGCCGGTGGTGGCCTCGGCGGCTTGGTGCTGACGTGGGTTGTCGGGTTCATCAAGCAGAAGATGGCCGCCAAGTAGCCGCGTCCCGGTCACCGTTCCCCAGGAGCGGTGACCTTCATTGCGTGCGGTCGTTATGCCCGAGGTCGCGCTGCGGGTCGATCCTGTCACGCACCCGCTGCTTGAGCACCTTGGCTTCCGGGAAGCCACCGTCTTGTTTGCGCTCCCAGATCTGCACGCCATCGCAGGTGATGCGAAACGCACCGCCGGTGGCCGGTTCCAGCGACACTTTGCCCAGGTCATCCGAAAACGTACTGAGCAGCTCCTGGGCCAGCCACGCCGCGCGCAGCAGCCACTGACACTGGGTGCAATAGGTGATGACGATCTCGGGCTTGCTCGTGGACATAACTTGATAGGCTCCTGGGTGACGGGCTTGGAGGGTCGGATGGCTATAATACCGGCCTTTATCGCCGAGCCTTGAGATTCATGATGCGCCGCCTGCTGTCCTGCCTGTTGCTGTGCCTGCTGCCCCTCCTCGCCCAAGCCGTCGAAACCCCACGCCCGAAAATCGGCCTGGTGCTCTCCGGCGGTGCCGCCCGTGGCCTGTCGCATATCGGCGTGCTCAAGGCGCTGGAGGAGCAAGGCATTCATATCGATGCGATTGCCGGCACCAGCATGGGCGCGGTGATTGGCGGGCTGTATGCGTCGGGCTACAAGATCGAGGAGCTGGAAAAACTGGCGCTGAGCATCGACTGGCAACAGGCACTGTCCGACGCGCCGCCACGGGAAGACGTGCCGTTTCGCCGCAAACAGGACGACCGCGACTTCCTGGTCAAACAAAAACTCAGCTTTCGCGACGACGGCAGCCTGGGCTTGCCACTGGGCGTGATCCAGGGCCAGAACCTCGCGCTGCTGCTGGAAAGCATGTTTGCCCACAGCAGTAACACGCGCAATTTCGACAAACTGCCGATCCCGTTCCGCGCGGTGGCCACCGATATCACCACCGGCGAAAAGGTCGTGTTCAGCAAGGGCCACCTGCCCCAGGTGATCCGCGCCAGCATGTCGATCCCCGCCGTGTTTGCCCCGGTGGAGCTGGACGGCCGCCTGCTGGTGGACGGCGGCATGACCGACAATATCCCGCTGGACGTGGCGCGGGAGATGGGCGTGGACATCGCCATTGTGGTGGACATCGGCACCCCACTGCGTTCGCGCAAACAACTGGCGACGGTGGTGGATGTGCTCAACCAGTCCATCACCTTGATGACGCGCAGCAATTCCGAGGAACAACTCAAGGCCCTGCACCCCAGGGACGTGCTGATCCAGCCGCCCCTGGCCGCCTTTGGCGTGACCGACTTCGGCCGCGCCAAAGAGATGATCGACGCCGGCTACCGCGCTACCCGCGCCCTCGACCTGCGCCTGGCCCACCTGCGCCCCGCAGAGCCGGTCGACCCGCAACTGGTGGCGGCGCGCACGCCAGGCGAGCGCACGCCGGTGATTACCGCCATCACCGTGGAGAACGACTCGAAAGTCAGCGAAGATGTGATCCGCTACTACATCCGCCAGCCCTTGGGCGAACCGCTGAACCTGGGGCGCCTGCAAACCGATATGGGCACCTTGTATGGCCTGGATTACTTCGAGCAGGTGCAATACCGCGTCATCAAGAAAGGCCAGGACAACACCCTGGTCATCAGCGCACGGGGCAAACGCAGCGGTACCGATTACCTGCGCCTGGGCCTGAACCTGTCCGACGACATGCGCGGCGACAGTGCCTTCAACCTCGGCGCCAGCTACCGCATGAATGGCATCAACCGCCTCGGGGCCGAATGGCTGACACGGGTACAGATCGGTGACCGCCAGGAGCTGTACAGCGAGTTCTACCAACCGATGGATACGGGCTCGCGGTACTTCGTCGCCCCTTATATCAGTGCCCAGGCGCAGAACGTCGAGCTGATCCTGGACAACGACCCCATCTCCGAGTATCGCCTGGAGCGCTACGGCTTTGGCTTGAACGTCGGGCGGCAGATCGGCAACAGCGGCGAAATCCGCTTTGGTGTCGGTGAAGCCTGGGGCAAGGCGGATGTGCGCATCGGTGATCGCGACCTGCCGAGCGTGAGCTTCAGTGAAGGCTTCTACGAATTGAAGTATTCCTTCGATTCCCTGGACAACGTGTACTTCCCCCACACCGGTGAAGACATCGGCCTGGCCTACCGCGAATTCGAGCCAGGCCTGGGCTCTGACCAGCGCTACCGACAGTGGGAATTCAAACTGGACAAGGCCATGAGCAATGGCCCGGACACCTTGGTGCTGGGCGGGCGTTACGGGCGCACGCTGGATAAGTCCGACGTGGTGATTTCCAGCTTCCTGCTGGGTGGTGCACGGCAGCTGTCGGGCTTTCGCGAGGATGCGATTTCCGGGCAGAACGTCAGCCTGATGCGGGCGGTGTACTACCGCCGGCTGACGCCGCGTTCGTACTTGCCGCTGGATTTCCCGCTGTACCTGGGGGCGTCGCTGGAGCGGGGCCGGGCGTGGAACAACGACAATGAGTTCGACAGCGGGTACATCAACGCTGCGAGTATCTTCCTGGGGTTTGATACGCCGTTGGGGCCGCTGAATTTCAGCTATGGGTTTAACGATGACAATCAGAAGGCGGTGTATTTGAACCTGGGCCAAACCTTCTGACACAGCATGTGTGGGAGCTGTTTTCTGTGGGAGCTGGCTTGCCTGCGATGGCATCACCACAGTTTAACTGGCAGACCGAGGTGCCTGCATCGCAGGCAGGCCAGCTCCCACACAAGCCAGCCCCCCACATGTCGTCCAGGATCAGGACTTTTCCAGATTCGCCAGGATGTGCCCATGCACCCGCATGCACACCTTCATATCCTCTTCATCCACACCGACAAACAGCTCATGCCGCAACGCCGTAGCGATGGTTTCGATCTGATCGATCAACGGGCGGGCGGTATCACACAACAAGATGCGCTTGGCGCGACGGTCTTCCACCACCGCCTGGCGTTGCACCAGGCCCTGGCTTTCGAGGCTGTCGAGCAAACGCGCCAGCGTTGGCCCTTCAACGCCGACACTTTGTGCCAGCTCACGCTGGGTAGGCGCTTCTTCAAAACGCGCCAGGTGCAACAGCACCAACCAGCGCGCCTGGGACAAGCCCAGGCCCGCCAGGCGGCGATCCAGCTCGGCGCGCCAACCTCGGGACATTTGCGCCAACTGCATGCCAAAACGGTGTTGATCGGTTAACGGCATAAAAAACTCATGATTTAGACTGAAAACAAAGTGTGGCTAATTATTAGTCAGCTAAGCATGAGCCCTGCCAGTAGGCAAGAGGTGCTATGTACTGATTCGTTACATTGTCGTAATTGACGCACTAAATTTCGAATTCGGACTGCAAAGCAGCACGTACGCAGTACAAAACGCCCTCAGGCACCCGCCCGGTGAACAATGGCGCGATCTCCGCAACCGGCGGCAATTCGCCCTCGCCGTCGAGGAACGCATCCTGGATTTCACCCAGCAAGTCTTCCGGCAAATCGAGGGCCTGCTCCAGCGACAGCTGTTGTGCACCGATGGACTCGGCCAGCAAGGTATAGACGTTTTTCTCCGAACATTGCAGTTGGCCGGCGATCTGGATCGGGGTCATGCCTGCACGCGCCAGGCTGATGAGCTCATGGCGGATATCGGCGACTTCCTTTGGCGCTTCGGCCTGGCCCCCAAGCACTTCGAGGAAGGCCTGGCCATAACGCTCCAGCTTGCGCGCACCGACGCCGCTGACCCGGGCCATTTCCGACATCGTCGTCGGCTGCTCGCGCAGCATCTCCAGCAAGGTGGAGTCGGGGAAGATAACGTACGGCGGCACGCTGTGCTCCTGGGCCAACTTGCGCCGCAGGGTGCGCAAGGCTTCCCACTGTTCGCGCTCTTCGCCACGGACCAGTTGGCTGGCCTGGCTGGTGCTGGTCTTGGCGGTGGTTTGCGGCTTGAGGTCGCGGCGCAGTTCCAGGCTGACTTCGCCCTTGAGCAACGGCCGGCAGCTGTCGTTCAGGCGCAGGCCGCCATAACCCTCGATGTCGATGTCCACCAGGCCACGCGCAACCATCTGCCGGAACAGCGAGCGCCACTCGCCTTCGGCACGGGCCTTGCCGACGCCGTAGACCGAGAGTTTCTCGTGGCCGAAGCTGCGCACCTTCTCGTTGTCCTTGCCCAGCAACACATCCACCAGGTGGCCGACGCCGTAGCGCTGGCCGGTGCGGTAGATCGCCGACAGGCCCTGGCGCGCCGGTTCGGTGGCATCCCAGGTCTGCACGCCGTCGGTGCAGTTGTCGCAGTGACCACAGGGCTCGGGCATGTCTTCGTCGAAATACGCCAGCAGGGTCTGGCGGCGGCAGCGGGTTTCTTCGCACAACGAGAGCATGGCATCGAGCTTGTGCTGCTCCAGGCGCTTGTGGCGCTCGTCGCCTTCGGAGTTTTGCAGCATCTGCTTGAGCATCACCACGTCTTGCAGGCCGTAGACCATCCACGCATCCGCCGGCAGGCCATCACGGCCGGCGCGACCGGTTTCCTGGTAATACGCCTCAAGGGACTTGGGCAGGTCCATGTGGGCCACGAAACGCACGTTGGATTTGTCGATGCCCATGCCGAACGCGATGGTGGCGACCATAATCAGGCCTTCCTCGTTGAGGAAGCGCTTCTGGTGCGCCGAGCGCGTTTCGTTAGGCAGGCCCGCGTGGTACGGCAACGCCGGGTAGCCTTGCTCGCAGAGGAACGCGGCCACTTCATCGACCTTCTTGCGCGACAGGCAATAGACGATCCCCGCATCGCTGCGCCGCTCCGACAGGAACGCGAGCAACTGCTTGCGCGGCTGCTCCTTGGGCACGATGCGGTAGAAGATATTCGGCCGGTCGAAGCTCGACAGGAAGCGCTCGGCGTTCTGCAAATGCAGGCGTTCGACGATTTCTTCACGGGTACGCTTGTCGGCGGTGGCGGTCAGGGCGATGCGCGGTACGTCGGGGAACAGCTCGGCCAGTTGGCCCAGTTGCAGGTATTCGCGGCGGAAATCGTGACCCCATTGCGACACGCAGTGGGCCTCGTCGATGGCGAACAGGGCGATTTCCAGGCTCTGCAGGAACGCCAGCATGCGCGGCTGCACCAGGCGTTCCGGCGCCAGGTAGAGCATCTTCACTTCGCCGCGCTTTATCCGCGCGGCCAGGTCGCGCTGCTGCTCGGCGCTGAGGGTGGAGTTCAGGGAGGCCGCGGCGACACCGAGTTCTTCGAGGGTCGCGACCTGATCGTCCATCAACGCGATCAGCGGCGACACCACCACCGCCAGGCCATTGCGCAACAGCGCGGGCACCTGGAAGCACAACGACTTGCCGCCGCCGGTAGGCATCAACACCAGGGCATCGCCGCCACTGGCCACGCGCTCAATGATCGCACCCTGGCGGCCACGAAAACTGTCGTAGCCGAAGATGTCCTTGAGGACGCGTTGAGCCTGCTCGAGCATGTAAAACTCCAAAATATCGCCGAAATCCCTCTGTACAGGCTGGCCGAAAAAACCCGGCCTTACGGAAAATAATCCGTAAGCGAAGTTTTCGCGGGTTGGCGCTTGGCCTGCAGGGGCATCACAAAACGCGGCAGTATACCCGAGCAGCACCTGGCAAAGGGCGCGACTGACGAATAGCGACGGCTATCTAAAACCTGGCAAATATGCAGTGTGGCTGGCCTGGGCGCTCAAGAAAGCCTAGAATTCAGCATCGTTTATTCCCAAGGTAGTCCTTCAATGTCCTTCGCTGAGCAACTAACCCGCCTGCAAGCCTTCCTCGACGCCGATGAGCTGCATGACGAGGCGCTGGACTACGTGGCCGCCCACGGCTACCTGACCGCCCTGTCCATCTGTTCCGAGGAAGTACCGGATCGTGAGTGGATCGACGCACTGTTCGCCGAAGAGCCGCACTATGCGGACGCCGCCCAGCGCGAAGAAATCGAATCGACCCTGATCGCCCTCAAAGCCCACATCGGTCGCCAATTGGCCTCCGACGAGGAATTCGAGCTGCCATGCGACCTGGACCTGGGCGAAGAGCCGGATGACTCCGACCTGCGCGGCTGGTGCATCGGTTTCATGGAAGGCGTGTTCCTGCGCGAAGCCGCCTGGTTCGAACCCGCCGAGGAAGAAGTCAGCGAAATGCTGCTGCCGATCATGGTCGGTTCGGGCCTGTTCGACGACCAGCCAGAGTTCGCCGACATCGCTTCCGATGCCAACCTGATGGACGACATGATCGTCCAGATCCCGGAAGCCCTGACCGCCCTGTACCTGCTGTGCAACGCCCCTGACGAAAAACCGGCGATCCTCAAGCCACGTCACCACTGAGTCGCTTGCCCGTGACACCCATGGGCAACCGCTCGCCGCTCCTGCGTTACGCACTGCTGGCCATCGGCTGGCTGAGCGTAGCGCTGGGAGTGATCGGCATCTTCCTGCCGGTATTGCCGACCACCCCCTTCCTGCTCCTCGCCGCCGCTTGCTTCGCCCGCAGCTCCCCGCGCTTCTACCACTGGCTGGTGGAACACCCGCGCCTGGGCCCGTGGATTCGCGACTATCTGGACGGCAATGGCATTCCCCTAAAGGGCAAGGTCTACGCCATCGGCTTGATGTGGCTGAGCATCGGCCTGTCCTGCTACCTGGTGCCACTGCCGTGGGCGCGAGGCTTCATGCTGACCAGCGCCGTACTGGTGACAATCTATATCCTGCGCCAGAAAACCCTGCCGCCGCGCTAAACGCGAGCCTGCGACATTCCCCCTCACACGACCTTGGTCGACACTGACTAACCCCCTGCATCATGCGAAACTGCTCCACCGGGCCTGGAATGCCTGGGTGTTCTTCTGCTCGGAGTTACCATGACGCTGTCCAGCGGGCTGATCGCCGCCGTTGCCCTGGCCTATATGGCCATTATGTTTGCCATCGCCTTCTACGGTGACCGCCGCCGCGCGCCGCTGCCGCCACGCGTGCGCGCCTGGGTGTACAGCCTGTCACTGGCGGTCTACTGCACCAGCTGGACCTTCTTCGGCGCTGTCGGCCAAGCCGCCGAACAGTTGTGGGCGTTTTTACCGATCTACCTGGGACCGGTGCTGCTGCTGGTGTTGGCACCCTGGGTATTGCAAAAGATGATCCTGATCAGCAAGCAGGAAAACATCACCTCCATCGCCGACTTTATCGCCGCGCGCTACGGCAAATCCCAGTCCCTAGCGGTGGTGGTCGCGCTGATCTGCCTGGTCGGCGTGCTGCCCTACATCGCCTTGCAACTCAAAGGCATCGTGCTCGGCGTGAACCTGCTGATCGGCGCCGGCGCAGACACCACCGGCACCCGCGCCCAGGACACGGCATTGATCGTGTCGCTGGTGCTGGCGCTGTTCACCATTGTCTTCGGTACCCGCAACCTCGACGCCACCGAACACCACCGCGGCATGGTGCTGGCGATTGCGTTTGAATCGCTGGTCAAGCTGTTCGCTTTTCTCGCCGTCGGCGCGTTCGTGACCTACGGCCTGTACGACGGTTTCGGCGACCTGTTCAACCAGGCGATGCTCGCGCCGCGCCTGGAGGAATACTGGAAAGAAACCGTCAACTGGCCGTCGATGGTGGTGCAGACCGGCGTGGCCATGATGGCGATCATCTGCCTGCCGAGGCAGTTCCACGTAACGGTGGTGGAGAACATCGACCCCCAGGACCTGCGCCTGGCCAAATGGGTGTTCCCTGCCTACCTGATCCTCGCCGCGCTGTTCGTCATCCCTATCGCCTTGGGCGGTAAGATGCTGCTGCCCGGCTCGGTGCTGCCGGATTCCTACGTCATCAGCCTGCCCATGGCCGAAGCCCACCCGACCCTCGCCGTGCTGGCGTTTATCGGCGGCGCTTCGGCGGCCACCGGCATGGTGATCGTGGCGAGCATCGCCCTGTCCACCATGGTTTCCAACGACATGCTGCTGCCCTGGCTGTTGCGCCGTTCCAGCGCCGAGCGGCCGTTCGAAGTGTTCCGCCACTGGATGTTGTCGGTACGCCGAGTCAGCATTGTGATCATTCTGTTGCTGGCCTACGTGAGTTACCGCTTGCTGGGCTCCACCGCGAGCCTGGCAACCATTGGCCAGATCGCCTTCGCCGCCGTGACCCAACTGGCGCCGGCCATGCTCGGCGCGCTGTATTGGAAACAAGCCAACCGGCGTGGCGTATTTGCCGGTTTGGCTGCGGGCACGTTCCTGTGGTTTTACACCCTGGTCCTACCGGTAACGGCGAAAAGTCTCGGCTGGTCCTTGAGCCTTTTCCCCGGCCTGACGTGGATGCATTCCCACCCGTTCGGCTTGTCGGTGACCTCGCTGACCCTGGGCACCGTATTCTCCCTGGCGGGCAACTTCACCCTGTTCGTCTGGGTGTCGATGTTGTCGCGCACACGGGTATCCGAGCACTGGCAGGCGGGACGCTTCATTGGCCAGGAAATCAGCCAGCGGGCCAATGCACGCTCGATGCTGTCGGTGCAGATCAGCGACCTGCTGAGCCTCGCGGCGCGTTTTGTCGGTGAAGAGCGTGCCCAGCAGAGCTTTATCCGTTTCGCCTACCGCCAGGGCAAAGGCTTCAACCCCAACCAGAATGCCGATAACGATTGGATCGCCCACACCGAACGCCTGTTGGCCGGCGTGCTTGGCGCATCGTCCACCCGGGCCGTGGTAAAAGCCGCGATTGAAGGTAGGGAAATGCAGCTAGAGGACGTCGTACGGATCGCCGACGAAGCCTCCGAGGTGCTGCAATTCAACCGGGCGCTGTTGCAAGGCGCGATTGAAAACATCACCCAGGGCATCAGCGTGGTGGACCAATCCCTCAAGCTGGTGGCGTGGAACCGCCGTTACCTGGAACTGTTCAACTACCCAGACGGCCTGATAAGCGTCGGCCGGCCGATTGCCGACATCATTCGCTACAACGCCGAGCGCGGCCTGTGCGGGCCGGGCGAGGCGGAAGTGCATGTGGCGCGCCGCCTGCACTGGATGCGCCAGGGCCGCGCGCACACCTCCGAGCGCCTGTTCCCCAACGGGCGGGTGATCGAGCTGATCGGCAACCCGATGCCAGGCGGCGGTTTTGTCATGAGTTTCACCGACATCACCGCCTTCCGCGAAGCCGAGCAAGCGCTGACCGAGGCCAACGAAGGCCTGGAACAACGGGTGACCGAACGCACCTATGAACTGTCCCAACTCAATGTGGCGCTCACCGATGCCAAAGGCGTCGCCGAGTCCGCCAGCCAATCGAAGACGCGCTTCCTCGCAGCGGTCAGCCATGACCTGATGCAACCGCTGAACGCCGCACGCCTGTTCTCTGCCGCCCTGTCCCACCAGAACGACGGCCTGTCCAGTGAGGCACGGCAGTTGGTGCAGCACCTGGATAGCTCGCTGCGCTCCGCCGAAGACCTTATCAGCGACCTGCTGGACATCTCGCGCCTGGAAAACGGCAAGATCAATCCACAGCGCCAGCCCTTCGCCCTCAATGAACTGTTCGACACCCTTGGCGCTGAATTCAAGGCCCTGGCCCAAGAACAAGGCTTGCGCTTCCGCCTGCGCGGCAGCCGCCTGCGGGTAGACAGTGACATCAAGCTGCTACGGCGGATCTTGCAGAATTTTCTCACCAACGCGTTCCGCTATGCCGACGGCCCGGTGCTGCTTGGCGTACGCCGGCGCAAGGGTGAGTTGTGCCTGGAGGTGTGGGACCGTGGCCCCGGCATCCCCGTGGATAAACAGAAGGTGATCTTCGAAGAATTCAAGCGCCTGGACAGCCACCAGACCCGCGCCGAAAAAGGCCTGGGCCTGGGCCTGGCGATTGCCGATGGCCTGTGCCGCGTCCTGGGCCATCGCTTGAGCGTGCGTTCATGGCCCGGCAAGGGCAGCGTCTTCAGCGTGCGCGTGCCATTGGCGCGCAACCAGGCGAGTCCGCAGGTGAAGAGCGCGCAAGAAAGCGGCCTGCCATTGAGCGGTGCGCAAGTGCTGTGCGTGGATAACGAAGAAAGCATCCTGATCGGCATGCGCAGCCTGTTGAGCCGCTGGGGCTGCGAGGTGTGGACCGCCACCGACCAGGCGCAATGTGCGGCGCTGTTGGCCGACGGCGTGCGCCCGCAACTGGCGTTGGTGGATTACCACCTGGACCATGGCGAGACGGGTACCGAGTTGATGGGCTGGCTACGGGCGCAATTGGCGGAGCCGATCCCCGGCGTGGTAATCAGCGCCGACGGCCGGCCAGAGATGGTCGCCGAGGTGCATGCAGCGGGGCTGGATTACCTGGCCAAGCCGGTGAAACCGGCGGCGTTGCGGGCGTTGCTGAGTCGGCATTTGCCGCTGTAGGTAGGCCTTACTCGATCTGAATTGTGGGAGTGGGCTTGTGTGAGAGCGGGCTTGCTCGCGAAAGCGGTATATCAGCGACATTTGTATTGGCTGATCCACCGCTTTCGCGAGCAAGCCAGCTCCCACATTTTGATCGGTGTTTATTCAGGGAGATGGGCTACGCCATCGGCATCGGTCATTGCCCGCTCCAACAGATCTGCCGGCAGGCTTTTGCTGGCGCGGGCACCCAGCAACCTTAATTGCTCGGTACGACTGACCAGATTTCCGCGTCCATCTGTCAGCTTGTTCCGCGCCGCGCTGTAAGCCTTATCCAACTGCTGCAGACGATTGCCCACTTCATCCAGATCCTGGATAAACAACACGAACTTGTCGTACAGCCACCCGGCACGCTCGGCGATTTCCCGCGCGTTCTGGCTTTGCCGCTCCTGCTTCCACAGGCTGTCGATCACCCGTAGGGTGGCAAGCAACGTGGTCGGGCTGACGATCACGATATGGCGGTCGAACGCCTCCTGGAACAGGTTGGGCTCGGCCTGCAACGCCGCGGAAAACGCCGCTTCGATCGGCACGAACAGCAACACGAAATCCAGGCTGTGCAAGCCTTCCAGGCGCTTGTAATCCTTGCCGGCCAGGCCTTTGACGTGATTACGCAGGGACAACACGTGCTGCTTCAACGCCGCCTGACCGATCACCTCATCATCCGCGCCCACATACTGTTGATAGGCGGTCAGGCTGACCTTGGAATCGACCACCACCTGCTTGTCACCAGGCAACATGATTAGCACGTCCGGCTGGAAGCGCTCGCCGTCCGGGCCTTTGAGGCTTACCTGGGTCTGGTATTCGCGGCCCTTTTCCAGACCGGCGTGTTCCAACACGCGTTCAAGGATCAGCTCACCCCAGTTGCCCTGGGTTTTCTGGCCCTTGAGGGCGCGGGTCAGGTTGGTGGCTTCGTCGGACAGACGCAGATTCAGTTGCTGTAGGCGTTCGAGTTCCTTGGCCAGGGAAAAGCGCTCGCGGGCTTCATTCTGGTAACTCTCTTCCACGCGCTTTTCAAAGGACTGGATGCGCTCTTTCAGCGGGTCGAGCAACTGCCCCAGGCGCTCCTGGCTGGTTTCGGCAAAGCGTTGTTCGCGCTCATCAAAGATCTTGCCGGCCAGCTCGGCAAACTGCGCCCGCAGCTCGTCACGTGAGCCTTGCAGGTCGGTGAGGCGCTGTTGATGGCTGTCCTGTTGCTCGCGCAGTTCAGCGCGCAGCGCCGCCGACAACGCGTCGAGGCGGCGCAGTTCGGTGTCCTTGGCGTTGCGGTCGAGGTTCCAGGCATGGGCGGCGTCGCGGGCGTTGTCGCGGTCGATCTGCAACAGTTCGACTTCACGGCGCACGGCGGCCAGGTCGGCTTGCTTGGCAGCATTGGCCTGGCTCAGGTCACTGATTTCATCGCGGCTCGCATCCAGCTGGGCAGCCAGGCCTTCCTGGGCCATCAGTGCCGTGGCCAGGCGCTCTTCGAGCAATTCCCAGCCGGTGGTGCGTGCGGTCAACCGCCGTTGCAGCTGCCAGCACAAGGCCAACAACGGCACTGCAGCGCCAGCGAGGCCCAGGGCAATACCTGTCCAGTCAAAAGCCATAGCCATTTCTGCCATCAGCGAAAAAGAGAGAGGTTAACGGAGCTCAGGGCCAGGCGACAGCTCAGTCTTCGACCTGGCCCAGTTCACGCTGGGCGCGGCGGTCACCGGCGCGGGCGGCCAGGCGCAACAGGTCATGGCCGATGCGGCGATCACGCGCATTCCCGCATTCGCGGCACATCAGTTGGCCCAGTCGGCTCTGGGCGGCCACGACGCCGTCACGGGCAGGCTGCTTGAGCAAGCGCCCGGCAAAGTGTTTGACGTTGGTGTTGTGCCCCAGGCGCGGGCTGTCGAGCAACCACAACGCGACTTTCAAGGAAAAACGCTTGGGTGCCGTAACAGTTTGGGAGGTGTCGGTAACAGAAGGTGATACTGAGCGAAACTTCATAAAGCACTGTGGGACAGAACGGAAGGCGCGCCACTCTACTCTTTTTTTCGTACAGGTAAAGCTGAAAAAACGCGGCACGCCCGTTCTAGAGCAAGCGCTCGGGACAATCCACAGAAGCTGTGGATAAGTCAGTGGACAACCCTGCTTAAACTCACGCAAAGGCCCATGGAGCGGGGGCCGCAGTCAAACTGACGATTTTTTCACCAATTAAAAAAAGCGAGATTTTTCATTGACTTAAATTTCCATCGCAGGCTAAAGGCATCCCTTCGAAGCCGATGACAGGTTGGTTACACACTTCGCAACTAATGTGCACAAGTACCCATCCGATGGTTATATCCCCGTTTTTTTTAAAGCGCTTGGCCGCAAAAATGTTACCGCTACCGCGAATCGGCCACTTTTCAAATCCTGGCCGGCTCGCCACACTGCCCCACCGATAGCGCAACGGTGAGTGAGCCGATGAAAGGGATACTGTTATTCGCCGTGTTGCTCCTGGCCATCTGCGCGATATCGTTGGGGATCAATGCGGCGTTGCCCTCCCCCGACGGTGCGTTGTTTGCCATCGCCATTCTGTTGTCCGCCGCCTTTACCGCCGTGAGCCTGTGCATCGAGCTGGGCGACGGCCGGATCAACGACATGCGCGACGTGATGAAAGTGATCGAGGCCGGCCAATCATTGCGCCTGACACTGGCCGCCTATGCCTTGGGCTGCTCGCTGGCCGCAGCCGCTACGGTGCTGGTCTATCGCGGCCTGCTGGGCGGTTGATTGAAGTTTTTTGGCTAGCACACTTTCTTTCCTTGTTTCAATCCGTTACTATCCGCGGCGTTAGTACCAAGCTGAAAGTCAATTCTGGTCGAACAACTCCCCCGAACAACGTGGGATCGACCACCTCGATGGTTTCCAGGTATCACTTGCGACGACACTGCCTTTGTACAAGCAAAGGGTGACGCGAAGTCTTGATACTCTGACCGAACCAACCTGCAAATTGATCAGGATCTTCACCCCGGGCCCAGAACCTTTGCCCCTGTTGTGTTGCCTGCCCTCCTAAGTACCTACCTGCCAGCCCAAGCGCGCCTAACTTATCAGCGCTTCAAACTGGCTGCTTTGTTCCAGTCGGTTTCTTCGTTCGATCAATCGTGATCAACGTCGCTGGAACGTTTTAATACGGCACGGTTCTTATCTGTGTCATTTGTAGGAACACCAATAATATGAACGCTCAAATCCATACTCAGGATGCCATTCGCACCCTCACCAACGCTTTTGCACCAATGAACTGCCTAATCATGGCCGCTCGCAAAGGCTGCTTCAGCTTCACCCTGGTCAACGAACACGGCATCGCTCGTCACAGCGAACGCCTGTACCCCGATCAATACTCCAGCGCAGAACCGCTGCAGGCCGTGATCGAGCGTACCCGTCAGGCACTGACTGCCTGATCGACCCGAGTCGCTGAAACACCAAAAACCCTGTTTAAAACACAGGGTTTTTTATTGCCTGAAATTTCTGCGATGCACTTTTACCCTCAGGCCGAATAGATATAACCGATATAACTAAATGAATAAGATGTTTTAAAAACAGTCCTTTACATCATGAATATGACACTACACTTCAACTCAAGCGGCATGATCCGCTTCCGGCAAGCCTGAGATCCGATCCATTGCTGCCAAGCCCCCTCTCTCAGGCTTAGCCGCCCCTTTTCGTCACGGATTGAGGCTTGTATGGGTATCGCTGCCAGCGAATTGTGTCGTTATGTGATCCGGCCGACGTTGATCTACCTCGGCCGCCATAACCCGACTGCTGAAGCCCTGCTGCTGGGCATCGCGGCCAGCCAGTCAGAACTGGGCTCGGCCCTGCACGACCGGCGCGGCCATGGCCTGTACAGCATCACCGAGCCGCGCCATCGCGCCCTGTGGGACGACTACCTGGCACTGGACCCGGAACGCGCCAGCCTTGTACGTGGGCTGGCCAGCCAACACGCCTTCCTCAGCGCGCCACAACTTGAGCTCACCGTAAACCTGCGTTACGCCACCGCCATCGCCTGGCTGCTGGTCGAACAACATCACCCCGCACTGCCACCCCCTGGCGATGTCTTGGCCATGGCGCGTATCTGGAAAGAAATATTTCATCCTCAAGGACGCCTGCGGGATTTCACCCAGACCTGGCAGACCTGTGTTTCACCCATGAATCACGTGGCTTGCTGACCGGGCAATTTGCAAGATTCGTCAAAAAACCTCAATTTTGGTCGGATTGTCCTACAAAACCGCTCTATCTCCAGCATTTCAGCCTATAGCGCGAACTTAATTTTATTGATACTTTCCGCAGCGGTGATCACCACGGAGTTCTAATAATGAAAAAAGTAATGCTCAAGACCACACTTAGCCTCGCCGTTGCCATGGCATCCTCCCAACTGTTCGCAAGCGGCTTTGCCCTCAACGAACAGAGCGTCAGCGGGATGGGTACCGGTTTCGCAGGTCGCTCTTCTTCTGCCGATGATGCAAGCACTGTTTACGGTAACCCTGCCGGTATGTCGCGCCTGAATGGCCAGCAAGTCACCGGCGGCGTCGCGGCCATCGATGCCTCGACCAATATCAAGGATACGGGTGGCGCTTCCAGCGGCACCAACAAAGGTGACATGGTTCCATTCACCGCCGTACCTTTCGGTTTCTACACCAACAAACTCAACGATCAGTGGGCTATCGGCTTTGGTGTCTACGCACCGTTCGGCCTGGTGACCGACTATGAAAACGGCTTCCAGGGCCGTGGTTTCGGCAGCAAGAGCGAAGTGAAGGTGATGACCTTCCAGCCAACTGTCAGCTATGCATTCAACGACCGCGTGTCCATTGGTTTCGGTCCGACCATCAACCGGATTTCCGGCGTGCTGGAATCGGAAAAAACCCTGGACCCGAGATTCTCTGACACCAACGTCAAGATCAAGGGTGACGACACCGCCCTGGGCTTCAACATCGGCGTGCTGGTCCAGGCAACCGACACCACGCGCGTCGGCCTGACCTACCACTCCAAGGTCAACTACAAGCTGGAAGGTCACACCACCGTCAGCGGCCCGGCGCAGACCCAAGGCTTCCTGCGCAACAACCGTTACGACGCCTCGCTGAAAATCGAGACGCCGGAATCCTACGACCTGTCGGTGACTCAAGACCTGACTGACGCCTGGAAACTCTACGGCGGTGCAACCTGGACCCGCTGGAGCCGCCTGAAAGAGATCACCGTCAACAACGAAGGTGTGACCGGAGCCAACGGCGGTATTCTCGCCCCAAGCCGAATCAGCAACATCACCGAGAAACAAGACTGGCACGACACCTGGGCCTACGCCGTGGGTACCTCGTACCAGCTGACCAAGCAGGTTGTGCTGCGTACCGGCCTGACCTTCGACCAGTCGCCAACCAATAACCAGGACCGCTCGCCACGTATCCCTACCGGCGACCGGACGATTTTCAGCGTTGGCCTGGGCTACGCAGTCATGGACAACATGACCATCGACCTGGCGTACTCCTACCTGAAGGAAGAGGACGTGAAGGTGAACAACACCGCCGCGCCGTCGAGCTACCGCGCCAAGTATGAAAACAGTGCCAACGGTTTCGGCCTGGGCATGACTTACAAGTTCTGATTCAGAACCGCGTAAAAAAAGCCCCGCTCTCCTGCAAAGGAGGCGGGGCTTTTTAGTGGCCGGCGATCAGGGCTTGGAAGCCAACGCCTTCTCCACGGCCTCGATCAAATCCGGGCTGTCCGGCTTGGTCAGGCTGGAGAAATCGGCGATCACCGTGCCTTGGCGGTCTACGACGTATTTATAGAAATTCCACTTCGGCGCGTTGCTCTGCTGCGCCAACACCTTGAACAGGTGCACCGCATCCGGCCCCTTGACCTTCTGCGGCTCAGTCATGGTGAAGGTCACTCCGTAGTTCACGTAGCAGACCTTGGCGGTCTCCTCGCCGGTCTTGGCTTCCTGCTTGAAGTCATCGGACGGTACGCCAATCACTTCCAGCCCTTGATCCTTGTAACGCTGATACAGGGCCTCAAGCCCTTTGAATTGCGGGGCGAACCCGCAAAAACTCGCGGTATTGACGATCACCAGGGGCTTGCCGGCAAAGCGCTGGCACAGGTCGATGGATTCCTTGGCCCGCAGCTTGGGCAATTGGCCCTCCAGCAACGGCGGGCAACTGGCAGCCATCGCGGCACTGCCAATGGCCATCAGCACGGGTACAGCGAGCCAGCGCATCTGCATGTCGTGTGTCCTTGAATAGATTCAGGCAACGAACTTAACAGATCGCCATGCCCAGTTGCATCAATGCCAGGCCACCGTGCTGCCAGCCCATCCAGGCCAGCACCATCAGAATCAACCCTGCTGCGATCAACAAACTCCGTACCGCTAGGCTCATGCCGCCTCCATCTGCGCCTGTAAACGCGCCACCGGCCGCTCGCGCACCGGCCAGTTCAGGGCCGCCGCCAGCAGGCTCAAGAGAATCGCGCCTTGCCAGATCAAATCGTAGTTACCGGTTCGATCATAGACCACCCCGCCCAGCCAACCGCCAAGGAAGGAGCCGATCTGATGGAACAGGAACACAATCCCACCGAGCATCGACAGGTTTCGTACACCAAATAGCGTCGCCACCGTGCCGTTGGTCAGTGGCACGGTGGACAGCCACAACAAGCCCATCGCCATGCCGAACAGGTAGGCACTGACCTGCGTCACCGGCGCCCACAGGAACAACACGATGACCACCGCACGCAACAGGTACAACGCCGTCAACAAGCGCGGCTTGGACATGCGCCCGCCGAGCCAACCGGCGGTGTAGGTGCCGATGATATTGAATAGGCCAATCAACGCGAGCACCGTGGTACCGGTGGTCGCCGGCAAGTGCTGATCCACCAGGTAAGCCGGCAGGTGCACGCCGATAAACACCACCTGGAAACCGCAGACGAAAAAGCCGAACGCCAGCAGCCAGAACCCGGAGTGGGAGCAGGCTTCTTTCAACGCTTCACGCAGGGTTTGCTGGCCGGCCATGACCGGCAGCGGCTTGTCCTTGAGCATGCCGACCAGCGGCAAGATCAGCGCGACCATCAGGCCCAACGCCAGCAATGCGGCGGACCAGCCCAACCAACTTATCAAGCCCAAGGTGCCCGGCACCATGGCGAACTGGCCAAACGAACCGGCGGCGCTCGCAATGCCCATGGCCATGCTGCGTTTTTCCGGCGCGACGGCACGGCCCACCACGCCGAGAATCACCGAGAACGAGGTGCCGGACAGGCCGATACCGATCAGCAAACCTGCGCTCAGAGACAACGACCACGCTGAATCAGACAAGCCCATCAACACCAGGCCCACGGCGTAGAGCACCCCGCCGACAAACACCACTTTGGTCGCACCAAAACGGTCGGCCAATGCGCCAGCGAAAGGCTGGGCCAGGCCCCACACCAGGTTCTGCAAGGCGATCGCCAGGGCAAACGTGCCACGACCCCAGCCGAATTCGGCGCTCATCGGCGCGAGGAACAGGCCGAAGCCATGCCGTACGCCCAAGGACAACGCCAGGATCAGTGCACTCCCCAAAAGAATCCAACCACTGGTGCGCCACATCGAGGTCATTTCTTATTCTCCGCTCGCGGGTATATACCCGCTTGTATTCGAACAAACCCGCCGTCAGGCGAGTTCGTCCAGCAAGGCCAACAAGGTTTCGCGTTTTTCCGCGCCGAGTTGATCGATCAATTTCTGCTGCGCTGCTTCCCAGGCCGGTAACGCGGCGGCCAATCGTTCCTCACCTGCTTCGGTCAACAACACGAGGCGGTTGCGCAGGTCATCGCCTTCCACCAACTGCACCAGGCCTTCGCCTTCCAACACCCGCAGGTTGCGCCCCAGGGTGCTGCGATCCAGGCCCATGGCTTCGGCCAGGCTGGAAATGCTCGGTTGGTCGAGACGTTGCAGGTTGCACAGCAAGGAATACTGGGCAACGTTGATCCCGAAGCCGTCGAGAGCGCCGTCGTAGTGCCTGCTGACGCCACGAGCGGCGCGACGCAGGTTAGTGCATAAACATTGGGAGGCAAGCATGGAACGTGTATATACCCGCGATTAAGAGAATGCAAGAAAGTGTTACAGCGCCAAGCCGACCAACACCGCGACTTCCAGCAGTTCCAGCAAGGCACCGGCAGTGTCGCCCGTGGTGCCGCCCAGGCGCTTGACCATCAGGTGGCGCAGGCCGACGAAGCACAGCGCCGCGAGCAGTACCGCAATCCCGCCACTGAAACCACCGATCAGCAGGCACGCGAGGCCGCTGAGGATCAGCACCTGTTGGCCGACAACCCTCGGTAAATGATCCGACAATGCCTGGCCCAATCCACCGGCGCGTACGTAGCGCGTGGTCAGAAACAGCGCGAGCATCGACGCCCGGCCAATCAATGGCGCGAGGATCAGCGCCGCACCATTGTGTTGTTCGATCAACGCCACCAGCGCGGTGAACTTGAGCAGCAACACCAAGCCCAGGGTAACCACCGCAATCGGCCCACTGCGCGGGTCCTTCATGATGGTGAGCGTGCGCTCGCGGTCGCCAAAGCCGCCGAGCCAGGCGTCGGCGCTGTCGGCCAGGCCGTCCAGGTGCAGGCCGCCACTGAGCAGCACCCAGGCTGTCAACAACAGCGCGGCGTGCAGCAGCAAGGGCGCGCCCATCAACACCGCGTTCAAACCCCACAGCAGCCCGCCGAACAACAGGCCGACCAGCGGATAAAACAGCAACGAACGCCCCAATTCCTGCGGCTGCGGCATACCCGGCAGGCGAATCGGCAAGCTGCTGAGAAATTGCAGGGCGATCCAGAACGGCAGCATTGTCAGACTCCTTCCTTCAACACGCCATCAGCCGCAACGTCCAGGCTGAACAGTGCGCCGTGGCCGACTTCGACATTCAGCAACTGCTCCCGGGGCAACCCGCGCGCTCGAGCCAGCAGCAGGCGCATCACGCCGCCATGGCTGACCAACAACACGCGCTCACCGGCATAAGCCTGATGCAAGCGTGCGACGGCGCCAAGCACACGGTCGGAGAAGTCGCTGACCGGCTCACCCTGCGGCGGCGTGAAGCTGTAGGGATCGGCCCAGAACAAGCCGAGCGCTTCGGCGTCGGTCTCCATCAGTGCCGCCGCGCTCTGCCCTTCCCAGGCGCCAAAATGCAGCTCTTGCAGATCCTTCTCCAGGCTCACCGGGACCTTAAGCTGCGCGCCCAACTCGTCGGCAAACCGTGCGCAACGCTGCAACGGCGAGCTGACCACCCGATCCCACGGCCCCTGCGCCACCACGGCGGCGCGCATCTGCGCCCAGCCCCTAGCGGTGAGCGCGTCGTCCAGGCTGCCGCGCAGGCCGCCGCCCAGCTCGGTCTCGCCGTGGCGCAGCAGGTCCAGGTGCAAGGTCATGCCGGACGATCTGCCACGGCGGCTTCGGCGAATGTCGCCATCTGACCGTGCAGGGCACAGGCCAGGCGCAACAGCGGCACCGCCAGCGCCGCGCCACTGCCCTCGCCCAGGCGCAGGCCGAGCTCCAGCAGCGGTTGCGCGTCGAGGCTTTGCAGCACATGCCGATGCCCCGGCTCGGCGCCCCGATGGCCGAACAGCAGCCATTCGCGGCTCGCCGGGTTCAGGCGCGTGGCCACCAGCGCGGCGACGGTGCAGATAAACCCATCCACCAACACCACGATGCCTGCCTGGGCGCAGGCCAGGTAGGCGCCGACCAGCGCGGCAATTTCAAAACCGCCCAGGTTGAACAGGGTGTGCAGCGCATCACCACGCTGCCCGGCATGCAGCGCCAGCGCGCGCTCGATCACGGCCACCTTGTGGCTGACGCCCTCGGCATTCAGCCCGGTGCCCGGCCCTGTCAGGTCGCTGACCTGGCAATCGAGCAACGCACACGCCAGCGCACTGGCGGCGGTGGTGTTGCCGATGCCCATTTCGCCGCCGATAAACAACTGCGCACCGCTCTCAAGCGCACGATGTGCACTGTCGCGACCGGCTTGCAGGGCCAGGCGCCCCTGAGCTGCGGTCATCGCCGGGCCGTTGACGAAGTTGGCGGTGCCCGCGCCGATATTCAGGTGACGCACCCCAGGCAAGTCCAAGGTCGGCGTCACGGTGCCGAGATCGACCACTTCCAATTGCGCGTTCAACTGCCGCGCCAACACGCTGATCGCCGCGCCACCGCTGACAAAGTTATGCAGCATCTGCCCGGTCACTTCCTGGGGGAATGCTGACACGCCCTCCGCCACCACACCGTGGTCGCCGGCAAAGATCGCAATCCACAGTTGCTCCACCGCGGGTTTGACTTGGCCTTGCAAACCCGCCAACTGCACGGCCAACGCTTCCAGCTGGCCAAGGGAACCGGCCGGCTTGGTCAGTTGCTGCTGGCGTGCCAGGGCCTGTTCGTACGCATTCGCGTCGATTGCCTTACAAGGGTTGAGCCACCAGGTGTCAGTCATAACGCAGGTCCTTTCAAAGTCAGGGGCAGGCCGGCAACCGTCAGGACAACACGCTGACACCGCTCGGCCAAAGCTTGATGCAGCCAACCGGCTTCATCCACATAGCGGCGAGTCAATTCGCCCAGCGGCACGACACCCATTCCGGTCTCGTTGCTGACAAAAATGATTTCACCCGGCAACGTCGCCAGGGTTTCCAGCAATTGATCGCGCTCGAACGCCAAGCGCTGCGGGTCTTCGAGCATCAGCAGGTTGGTCAGCCACAGGGTCAGGCAGTCCACCAACAGGCAGACGTCAGCGGCGGCGTTTTCCCGCAGCACGCGTGCCAGTTCGATGGGTTCCTCGATCAGGCCCCAGTGGTCAGGGCGGCGCTGGCGATGCAGGACGACGCGCTCGTTCATCTCGCCGTCCAGGGGTTGGCTGGTGGCGATATAGATGACCGGCAGCGCGCTGTCGCTGGCGAGCTTTTCGGCGAGGCGGCTCTTGCCGGAACGGGCGCCGCCGAGGATCAGTTGCAGCATAAACTCATACCTTCCTGTGGGAGCGGGCTTGTGTGGGAGCGGGCTTGCTCGCGAATGCGGTGGGTCAGTC
>NZ_JANLGL010000149.1:0-14974 GCF_024655625.1 Pseudomonas sp. 18.1.10 | reverse complement strand
TCAGTGCCAGGTTCATTGGCTGACACACCGCCTTCGCGAGCAAGCCCGCTCCCACATTTGATCTGCGTTGAGCCTTATTCCGTCGTCGGCGCTGGCTGGATAGCCAACTGGTCGGCCAGGCGTACGAACGCCGCCAGGTCCAGTTGCTCTGGGCGCAAACTGCCATCGACGCCGGCGGCTTCGATTTCAGCGTTGCTCAGCAAAGCCTTGAGCGTGTTGCGCAGGGTCTTGCGACGCTGGTTGAAGGCTTCGCGCACTACGCGCTCCAGCAGCTTGTGGTCCTTGGCCGGGTGCGGCAGCACGGCGTGCGGCACCAGGCGCACGATGGCCGAATCGACCTTCGGCGGCGGGTTGAATGCCCCCGGGCCCACATTGAACAGGTGTTCGACGCGGCAGTGGTACTGAACCATGATCGACAGGCGACCCCAATCACCACCGCCAGGGCCTGCCGCCAAACGCTCAACCACTTCTTTTTGCAGCATGAAGTGCATGTCGCGGATGATCCCGGCGTTGTTCAGCAGGTGGAAAATCAGCGGCGTGGAGATGTTGTACGGCAGGTTGCCCACGACCCGCAGGCTGTTGGGCGCGGCGTTCAGGCTGTTGAAGTCGAACTTCAGCGCATCGCCCTGGTGCAGGTTGAAGTTCGATTTTCCGGCGAACTGCTGGTTGAGGATCGGGATCAGGTCCTTGTCCAGTTCCACCACGTCCAGTTGCCCGCCGCTGGCCAGCAGGCCTTGGGTCAGCGCGCCCTGGCCGGGGCCGATTTCCAGCAGGCGGTCTTCGGGCTTGGCATGGATGGAACGCAGGATGCGGTCGATCACGCCCGCGTCGTGCAGGAAGTTTTGCCCGAAGCGCTTGCGCGCCCGGTGTTGGTAATGCTCGGTCATATACGGGTCTCGGCCATCTGATAGGCGGTTTCCAGGGCCACGTGCAGGCTGCCGGTATCGATCTTGCCGCTGCCGGCCAGGTCCAGGGCAGTGCCATGGTCGACGGAGGTGCGGATGATCGGCAGGCCCAGTGTCACGTTGACTGCGGCGCCAAAGCCTTTGTATTTCAGCACAGGCAGCCCCTGGTCATGGTACATCGCCAGCACTGCGTCGCAGTGCTCCAGATATTTGGGGGTAAACAGAGTGTCCGCAGGCAATGGGCCGCGCAGGTCCATGCCTTCTTGGCGCAGACGCTCCAGGGTGGGTTCGATAATGTCGATTTCTTCATGGCCCAGGTGGCCGCCTTCACCGGCGTGGGGGTTGAGCCCACAGACCAGGATGCGCGGTTGGGCAATGCCGAATTTCTGTTGCAGGTCGGCGTGCAGGATGCGCGTAACGCGTTCCACGCGCTCGACGGTAATGGCGTCGGCAATCTCACGCAGCGGCAGGTGCGTGGTCACCAGGGCGACGCGCAGGCCACGGGTGGCCAGCATCATGACGACTTGTTCGGTGTGGGTCAGCTCGGCGAGGAATTCGGTATGCCCGGAAAAGGCGATGCCCGATTCATTGATAACGCCTTTGTGCACCGGGGCGGTAATCATGCCGGCGAAGTCGCCGTCGATACAGCCTTGCCCGGCGCGGGTCAGTGTTTCCAGGACGAACGCGGCATTGGCGGTGTCCAGCTGTCCGGCCACCACCTTGGCTTGCAGTGGGGTGTCCCACACATACAGGCTGCCGGCGGGGGCGGGCAGGTCGGGCCAGTTGCCGGGCGACACCTCCAGCAAACTGACAGCCACACCCAGTTGCGCGGCCCGCTCAAGGAGCAGGTCGCGGCTGGTAATGGCAATCAGGGGGTGTGGCTGGGGGTGCGAGGCGAGCAGCAGGCACAGGTCTGGACCAATGCCGGCCGGCTCGCCGGGTGTTACCGCGAAACGCTGGGGTTTCACTGGGCTGCCTGGTCGGTGCCTGTTTGCTCGGCGCCTGGCAGCTTGTTTTCTACGTAGGCTTCGTCACGGATCTGACGCAACCAGGTTTGCAGCTCTTCGTCGTACTTGCGGTTACGCAGTACGGACAGGGCTTGTTGCTCGCGGGCCTGGCTGGTGTTGTCGGTGGCGCGACGGCCAAGGACTTCCAGCACGTGCCAGCCGTATTGGGTCTTGAACGGCTTGGACAACACGCCTTGCGGGGTCTTGGCCATGACGTCCTGGAACTCCGGCACCAGGGCTTTCGGGTCGATCCAGTTCAGGTCGCCGCCGTTGAGGGCAGAACCCGGGTCTTCCGAGAAGCTCTTGGCCAGGGTGGCGAAGTCTTCACCGCTTTCGATGCGGTCATAGATCTTCTGGGCCAGTTCCTTGGTTTGCGCTTCGGAGCGGATTTCGCTTGGTTTGACCAGGATGTGACGAACATGCACTTCGTCTTTCAGCGAGGTCTCGCCGCCGCGTTTTTCCAGCAACTTCAGGATGATGAAACCACCTGGGGTGCGGGCTGGTTGGGTGATGCCGCCGACTTCCATGGCGCTCAGCTCACGGTCGAACGGAGGTGGCAACTGAGCGGCTTTACGCCAGCCCATGTCGCCGCCTTCCAGGGCGTTGTCGCTGGCGGATTGGGCAATGGCCATCTGCGCAAAGTCAGCGCCGGCCTTGAGGCGATCATAGATAGCCTGGGTCTTGGCCGCTGCAGCGTTGAGCTGTTCGGAGTTGGCGCTGTCCGGGGTAGGGATCAGGATGTTGGCCAGGTGCAGTTCTTCGGAAAGCTGCATCTTGCCCAGGTCCGAGGCCAGGAAGTTCTTCACTTCCTGTTCCGACACCTGAACCCGCTCCGCCACACGACGCTGACGCACACGGCTGATGATCATCTCGCGACGGATCTGGTCGCGGGCATCCTCATAGGACAAGCCGTCGCGAGCCAGGGCAGCGCGGAACTGGTCAATGCTCATGTTGTTGCGTTGAGCGATGGTGCCAACGGCCTGGTTCAGTTCTTCGTCCGAGATACGGATGCCCGAACGCTCGCCGATCTGCAGTTGCAGGTTCTCGACGATCAGGCGCTCCAGCACCTGTTGGTCCAGCACGCTGGTCGGTGGCACGCCACCGCCACGCTTGGCGATGGTTTGCTGAACTTCCTTGACGCGTTGGTCCAGCTGGCTCTGCATGATCACGTCGTTATCGACGATGGCCACCACTTTATCCAGCTGTTGAACCGCAGCGTGTGCCGATGCGGTACCCAGGAACAGCGCGCCCAGTACGAGCGGGCGCAGACAATCAGAAAGCTTGGTCTTCACGTTCACGATAACCTTCAATGCCTTTGTCGAGGAAGCTCTCTACCTTGGCGCCGGTCAGGCCGCCGAGTCCTTTGAGGACGATCTGCAGGAAGAGCCCGTGGTCACCCTTTTCGTTAAGCGGGGCGATCTGGCTGTATTCGTCGTTGGAAACCCAGTAACGGTTGATGACGCGCAGTTTCCAGCAGCAGTTGTCGTACTCGAAACCACCGAAGGCTTCCAGGGTGCGGTTGCGGGCATAGTCATACTGCCAGCGGGTGATCAGGTTCCACTGCGGAACGATCGGCCACATCATCGAGAAGTCGTGTTGCTGGATTTTGTAGTAATCCTTCACGTAGTTGTCGGCGCCTGGCGTGCCGTAGTCACCACCGAACTGCCATTTGCCGGTCAGCTGGTTGTAGACCACCTGGTCGTTGCGATAGCGGTAACCGAGGTTGACGACCTTGTTCGGGTTGTCTTCCGGCTGGTAGTGGAACATCGCGCTGCCGGAGCGAGGACTGTGATTCTCGGTGTCCCAGTTGTAGTCGGCGGTGGCGCGCCAGTCGCGGTTGAAGCGGAACTCGTAGTCCAGGGCGATTGGCGACACGTCCGACTGTGCGTCGGCACGGTCAGCGGCCAGTACGCCCGGCAGTTGCACTTCACGATCCTTGAAGTACACCGCCTGACCCACGGAGACACGCTGACGTTCAAAGCCGTTCTCTTCGATCCAGCGGCTGGTCACGCCCAGGGACAGCTTGTTCTCGTCGCCGATCCGGTCGGAGCCGCTGAAGCGGTTGTCGCGGAACAGCGAGGAGTAGTTGAACGAGTACTCGCTGGTGTCGAATACCGGGATATCGCTCTGGTCCTTGTTCGGAACGTAGAGGTAGAAAGCGCGCGGCTCGAGGGTCTGGCGATAGTCCTTGCCGAACCAGTTGGTGTTGCGGTCGAAGAACAGGCCGCTGTCGACACTGGCGATTGGAACGGCGCGGTCTTGGGAGCTTTTGAATGTGCCGCCAGCGTACGGGTTGGCCGCCGTTGCATTTGCCTGCGCGGTAATGATGTCGTTCTTGCCTTTGCTGTCCAAGTCCAAGTCGTACTTGGTGTAGACGTACTTGAGCTTCGGCGTGACAAAACCGTAAGTCCAGTTCATCGGATATTCGACCGCCGGCGCTACGTTCAGGCGAGTGCCGTTTGCACGGGTCAGGCCGTTGACGTACTCATCCAGGCGCTTCTCACCGCGAGAACCATCTGCATTGAGTGGTCCGCCATCTTCGTTGAGGACATTACCGCTCCTTAGATCACGTTCAAACCTTACAGCTTCCGTGTTATAGGTGAAGTTCAGCCCGCCCGGATGGTATGGCAGTGCCCCATTAAAAGTTATCTGCGGCAACCGGTCATAAGGAGTGATCTGAGAGATTGTCGCCAGTTGGTAAGACTGAACATTCAGGCGAGCCTGATACGAGTCGCCCCGATAGCTCACGGCACCTTGTTGATTTAGGAAATCGCGACTTTCAATGCCTTCCTGATACGCCTTCAGGTCCTGGAAGTAGAACGGATCGCTGATCTTGGTGTAATCAACCAGAGACGTCAGACGGGAATCCAGCCCACCCTTATGCTGCCAATTGAGCATATAGCGAGTTTTTTCGTAATCAGTCTGCTTCTTACGCTCGTCGCTGTCGTCGTTCAGGTACGCACCGCCGAACTGACCTTCGCTGGACTTGGTGAGGTAGCGGAATTCGCCTTCCATCAACAGGCCGCGCTTGGTCATGTACTGCGGATACAACGTGGCATCGTAGTTCGGTGCCAGGTTGAAGTAGTACGGCGTAACCAGGGTGAAGCCGGTTTCGCTGCCGGTGCTGAAGCTTGGCGGCAGGAAGCCGGATTGACGACGGTCATCGATCGGGAAATAGATGTAAGGGGTGTACAGGATCGGGATGTTCTTGATCCGCAACGTCGCGTTGGTCGCCGTACCGAAACCGGTGGCCGGGTTCAACGTGATGTTGTTGCCCTTGAGCTGCCAGGCGTTGCTGTCTGGCTCGCAGGTGGTGTACGTACCGTCCTTGAGACGGATGATCGCGTTTTCGGCACGCTTGGCGTACAGCGCACTGCCGCGGATACGCGACTTGTGCATCACGTATTCGGCGTTGTCGATCTGCGCCGCGCCGGTGTCCAGCTGGACTTCGGCGTGGTCACCCACGATCAGGGCACCGTTGTCGCGCAGACGAACTTTGCCGTTCAGCTCGCCACGGTTCTCTGCCTGATAGAGGCTGGCCTCTTCGGACTCCAGCTGCATGCTGCCTTGGCGCATGACGACGTCACCGGCCAGGGTTGCGACTTGGGATTCCTGCTCGTAACGAGAGGCCTTGGCACCGATGAAGGTCGGCGCATCGCTCTTGTTCGTCTTGTCATTCATGCCAGGACGGGTCGGTTCGATGTACGCACCGCCGCAGTACGGGCCGGTCTCGGCCAGTTGGGCGGCGGTCAGCTTCTCGCGGGGTACCCAGTCCAGGTGGCTGTAGTCGGCGCTGCGCGAGCGCAGGCCACGGCCCTTGGCTTCGGTGACCAGCGCGGTCTGCGGCACGGCCTCGGCACTGCCACCGGCAGCGGCTTGCGCCGTGTCGCCGGCCGCGCTGACGGCAGCGCCGTCATGCACCGGGCGCGGTGGCAATGGGGCAGCGGCGGTCTTTGGCGCGCAAGCCCAGGCACCCGAAGCGGAGACGGAACAGTCATACTGCTCCGCAGCGACCACGAATGAGGTGGCGAAAGGTTGCATGGCCAGCAGACTGCCGGTTACCAGCAACGGAAATTTTCTACGAAACGCGGGGGATTTCAATGCCATCTTATTAGTCCGGGCTTCCTGCGTGCCATCTGCCCGCGGTGTGGGCCGCACGACTCTCGATGGTCTGAAAAAGATGCGTGATAATAAAGCATGACCCGCTTGACGGCTAGGGCCGTCGGAGACCCTTGTAATGCCCGACCAAGATCTACGTTTACAACAGCTGGAAGTCTGGCTGGATGAGCAACTGCCGATCCTTTTCAACGCTCAAGGCTGGGGTGCCGTACCCCCGGCCACATTGACCGCAGCCAGCAGCGACGCGAGTTTCAGGCGTTATTTCCGCTGGGAAGGCGGCGCCCGCACGTTCGTCGTGATGGACGCGCCACCCCCCCAGGAAAACTGCAAACCCTTCGTCGATATCGCTCATTTGCTGGCGAAGTCGGGAATAATTGTGCCAAAAATTTATGCAGAAGATTTGCCGCGCGGCTTTCTTTTGCTCAATGACCTGGGCACAAAAACCTATCTGGACGTGATTGACGCGCAAAACGCCGATCAATTGTTCGCCGAGGCCATCGACGCCTTGCTGGCTTTCCAGCAGTTGCCGATGGACGCGCCGTTGCCCAGCTATGACGTCGCCTTGCTGCGCCGCGAGCTGGAACTGTTTCCCGAGTGGTACGTGCGCCGTCACCTGGGGATCGAACTGGATGCCCGCCAGCAAGCCCTCTGGCAACGTGCCAGCGACCTGTTGATCGACAGCGCCCTGGCCCAGCCGAAAGTGCTGGTGCACCGCGACTACATGCCGCGCAACCTGATGATAAGCACGCCGAACCCCGGTGTGCTGGATTTCCAGGATGCGGTCTATGGCCCGGTGACCTACGACATCACCTGCCTGTTCAAGGACGCGTTCCTCAGCTGGCCCCAAGCCCGTGTGCGCGAATGGCAGCGCGGCTATTGGGAACGCGCGATGCAAGCCGGCATTCCGGTGCAAGCCGAGTTCGACGACTTCCTGCGCGCCAGCGACCTGATGGGCGTGCAGCGTCACCTCAAGGTCATCGGCATCTTCGCGCGTATCTGCCATCGCGACGGCAAGCCACGCTACCTGGCCGACGTGCCGCGCTTCTTCGCCTATATAGAAGCCGTACTGGCCGAGCGCCCTGAGCTGCGTGAACTGGCCGAACTGTTGGCGAGCCTGCGTCAACCCGTCGAGGCCAGCGTATGAAGGCCATGATCCTGGCCGCGGGCAAAGGCGAGCGGATGCGTCCGCTCACCCTGCACACGCCCAAGCCATTGGTGCAGGCCGGCGGCAAGCGGTTGATCGAGTATCACCTGGAGGCGCTGGCCAAGGCCGGTTTCACCGAGATCGTGATCAACCACGCCTGGCTCGGCCAGCAGATCGAAAGCTACCTGAGCGACGGTTCGCAGTTCGGCCTGCGCATCCAGTACTCGCCGGAGGGCGAGCCGCTGGAGACGGGCGGCGGGATTTTCCAGGCCTTGCCGCTGTTGGGGGATGAACCCTTCCTGGTGGTCAATGGCGATATCTGGACCGATTACGACTTCACCCAGCTCAAGCAACCGCTGCAGGGCCTGGCCCATCTGGTGATGGTCGACAACCCGGCGCATCACCCCTCGGGCGGTGATTTCTACCTGGATCAGGGTTTGCTTCATGATGCTGCACCCGGTGCCGATAACCTGACCTTCAGTGGCATTTCGGTGCTCGACCCGCAGTTGTTCGCGGGTTGCACTGCCGGTGCCTTCAAGCTGGCGCCGCTTTTGCGGGCGGCAATGGCCAAGGGTTTGGTAACGGGGGAACACATGGCGGGACGCTGGATTGATGTTGGCACGCTGGAGCGCCTGGCGCAGGTCGAAACCCTGCTGGCAGCGGAGCAGTAAGATGCTGTGGCCAGGGACGCTGATCGGCGCCGGGGCTGGCTTTGCCATTGCCAGCATTCCGGGGGCCTTGTTGGGTGCGCTGTTGGGGCAGGCGCTGGATCGCCGCCTGCAACTGCACAACTGGGCGCAGCTGCGCGAACGCCTCGGCGGGCGCCCGGCGTTGCGCAACGACGAGCTGTTGTTTGTGCTGCTGGGCCGCCTGGCAAAAAGCAACGGCCGCATCGTCGACGGGCATATCCAGCAGGCGCGGCAAGAAATGCGCGCGCTGGACATGAGCGAGCCGGCCCAGCGCCGTGCGATCGCCGCGTTCAACCGTGGCAAGTCCGGATCAGACCGCGTGCGCAGTTACTTGCGCGTGCTCAAGCGCCAGCCCCATGCGGCGGAAGGAGTGCTGCGTGCGTGCTGGCGCATGGTGTGGGCCGACGGCAAGGCGGATGACGCCGAGCGCGACCTGATCGAGCTGTGGGGCAAGTGGCTGGGCTGGACGCCGCAACAGCTCCAGGCGTTGGCTGCTGACTACAAGCCGGAGCGCAAGCCGCTGGTGAGTCGGGGCATGTCTTATCAGGACGCATTGCGCCTGCTTGCCGTGACGGCCAGCACTGAACCCGCAGTTATCAAGCGCGCCTATCGCCGCCTGCTGAGCCGCCACCACCCGGACAAGATAGCCGGCAGTGGCGCCAGCGCCGCGCAAGTGCACGAAGCGACCGAGCGCACCCGCGAACTGCACAATGCCTACACGTTGATTCGCGAGCGCCGGGATTTTCGCTAGCTGTCACAGTTTTGATTTGATAACCCATTTCACTGTGGGAGCTGGCTTGCCTGCGATAGCGGTTGACCAGCTTGCTCATCTGGCACTGACACACCGCTATTGCAGGCAAGCCAGCTCCCACATTTTTGATTGGGTTATCACTGTCGGATCAGTCGGCAGTCGCCTGCGGACTCAACCACCCGCGAATCCGCCGATACAGCTGCTCCTGCTCCGCCGAGCTGTTACCCGGCACGGTCTTCAGCGACACCTGCTTGTAGCCGTCATTCTTCGACCGTTTGGCCGCCTGGACACGTTCCAGCGCCGCTTTGCGCTCCTGGGCCGTGTCTTGATAGAACACATCCGCCGTCGGCACCTTCAATGTCGGCGCCAGTTGCTGCAAGCCCGGCTGGCGATCGACCGGCGACTTGCCCGCGACCATCACCAGTTTCTGCACCTGTGCCGGTTGTTTCTCTTCCAGGTAACGCGCGGCCCACCACGCGCCGGTGCCATGGCCGAGCAGCACCACGCTGCGCGCGCCTTGGGTCTGGGCGAAGGCGACGGCGGCGTCGATGCGCTCGAAGATGCGTTTGGCATCGGTCTTGTCTTGCTCATCTGCACCCGGCACCACGGCCGGGTCGGTGCCTTCGGCTTCGGCGCTGGCGGCTTGCTCGATGGGCTTGGCGGCGGTGCTGCCGTCTTTGCTGCTGGTATCGACCGCCGCTTTGGGCGCTTCGATCAGGCGTGGCGGCAGGGTGTCGAGGTTCACGTCCGGCAACGACAGGCTGAGGGTGCCCCAGTGGGCGTCGGGCAATTTGCGCCGCAGTGGGGCGATTGCTTGCGGCCAGTCAGCACTTTCCCCGGCGCCCGGTACGATAATCACCACACCTTCGGGCTCGGCGCTGTTGGCCGGTTTCCACAGGGCCAGGAAGGTGTCGCTGCCGCCCTGCAATTGTTGCTGTTCTTCCCGTGGCACCTGGCGTTCCAGGGCCGCGGCGTCTTCCTGGCCGCGTTCGGCCAAGGGCTGGCGGGCAGCGGCTGTTTCTGCGGGTGGCGCGGGCGTGTCGGCGGCCTGCACAGAAAAGCCGCTGGTAAAGAGTAACGACAGGCACAATGCTGGCACTGCTGAACGGTTTCGAGATGGCATCGTTGATTTCCGGCCAGAAGAGATTCCAGCAGCCTAATGGGTTGGTCTGTATTTGTCAGTGATGTGAGACGTGGATCATGGGTTTTCGCTGTCTGCTGGTTATCGGCTGTTTGTGGTTTCCCTTGATCGCGGGAGCCAGCTCTGCGCCTGCGGTGCCGCCCGCGCAACTGGACGCGGGGCAGCGGCAGTGGCTGGCCGCGCACCCGGAGTTACGGGTGGGCCTGGTCTTGCAGGCGCCCTATGCGCAATACGATCGGCGCTTGCAGCGCTTGTCGGGGGCCAATGTCGAGTTGATGCAGTGGCTGGCCAAGGCACTGAACATCGAGCTGAGCTGGCGCAACTTTCCCACCCAGGAACAATTGGAAGACGCGGTGCGCGACGGTGAGGTCGACATCGCCCCCGGCTTGCAACAAACCCCGGCCGGTTTGCGCCTGTGGTTGTTCAGCGACCCGTACATGCGCGTGCCCCAGCATATCGTCGGCATCCGTGACGGTGGCGGTGCTGTCGAGCTGGAAAAGCTCGACGAACTCTCGCGCATCGCCGTGCGCATGCCCAGTGCCGTTGCCGATTACCTGCGCAGCACGTATCCCAAGCTGAACCTGCAAGGCGTGCCCATGGAACGCCAGGCCTTGCAGTTGCTGGTCAGCCAGCAGGCGCGCTACGCCGTGGTGGACGAGGCGCAACTGAGCCGGTTGTCGGGTGAAGCCGAATTCGCCGGGCTGGCCGTGGTGGGCGACATCGGCCTGCCGCAATTGCTGCGCGTAGCCACACGCCGGGAATGGCCGGAGCTGGCCGGCATCATGCAAAGCGCGTTGCGCGCGATCCCGGCCCGTGATCTGGACCAACTGCACAACCGCTGGCTGCAACCCAAATACCCACGTTTGTCCGAGTCGCCGGGGCTGTGGCAAAACCTTAGCCTGTTGCTCGCCCTGTTGCTGCTGGCCAGCCTGGCGGCGGTGTTCTGGCAGCGCCGCCAGTTGCACGGCCTGGAACACAGTTTGCTCGGCGCGCGGGAAGAAAGCGCCGCGCGGGCAGCGGGCGCCGAGGCGTTGCGGCTGACGCAGTTTTCCATCGACCAAAGCACCGTCGGCATCCTCTGGGTCAATTGGGACAGCCACGTGCGCTACGCCAACCGCGCGGCCGAAAGCATGCTCGGCTACGCCCCCGGTGCGTTGCTCGAACGGCCGCTGGCGGACCTTGATCCGGCCCTAGACATGGACCGCTGGCTCAACCTGTGGAAGCGCGCCCGTGCCAGCGAAGACGGCCCGCAGAACTTCGCCACCGATTGCCGGCGCGCCGATGGCAGTATCTTGCCCGCCGATGTGTCGTTGAGCTTTTTGCGCTTTGCCGACGGCGAATACCTGGTGGTCTACCTCAACGACGTGACCGAGCGCCGCCGCTACGTCGCCGCCTTGCTGCAAAGCGAGGCGCAATTGCGCGAACTGTCCGCCCACCTGGAAACCGTGCGCGAAGAAGAAAAGGCGCGCATCGCCCGCGAAGTCCACGACGAACTGGGGCAGATGCTCACCGTGCTCAAGCTGGAGACGTCGATGTGCGAACTGGCCTACGCGCAGTTGGACCCTGGCCTGCACGAGCGCTTGAACAGCATGAAGCGCCTGATCGCTCAACTGTTCCAGCTGGTGCGCGATGTAGCGACGGCCTTGCGCCCGCCGATTCTCGACGCCGGCATTGCCTCCGCCATCGAATGGCAGGCACGACGCTTCGAAGCCCGCACACAAATCCCCTGCCTGGTGCAGGTCCCGGATAACCTGCCGGCCTTGAGTGATGCCAAGGCCATCGGCCTGTTCCGCATCCTGCAGGAGGCGCTGACCAATGTGATGCGCCACGCCCAGGCGCATACTGTCGAACTGACCCTGGCGGTGGAAGGCGCACACTTGCGGCTGACCATCAGCGACGATGGCGTCGGGTTCATCCAGGCCCAGGGTCGCCCGGTATCGTTTGGCCTGGTCGGCATGCGCGAGCGGGTGCTGATTATGGGCGGGCAGTTGCGCCTGGACAGCGAGTTGGGGGAGGGCACCACCCTGAGTGTCACGGTGCCGTTGGATGCATAACGCTAAGAGGAAGTGCCTGTGATTCGCGTACTGGTAGCCGAAGACCACACCATCGTCCGAGAAGGCATCAAGCAATTGATCGGCCTGGCCAAAGACCTGCTGGTAGTGGGGGAGGCGAGCAATGGTGAACAGTTGCTGGAGACCTTGCGCCATGTGCCGTGCGAGGTGGTGTTGCTGGATATTTCGATGCCCGGCGTCAACGGCCTGGAAGCGATTGCGCGGATTCGTGCGTTGAACAATCCGCCGGCGATCCTGGTGTTGTCCATGCATGACGAAGCGCAAATGGCTGCACGTGCGCTGAAGGTCGGCGCTGCGGGTTATGCGACCAAGGACAGCGATCCAGCGCTGCTGCTCACGGCGATTCGCAAGGTCGCGGCGGGCGGGCGTTATATCGACCCGGACCTGGCGGACCGCATGGTGTTTGAAGTCGGCCTGACGGATGCGCGGCCGTTGCACTCATTGCTCTCGGAGCGCGAGTTCTCGGTGTTCGAGCGTCTGGCCCAGGGCGCCAACGTCAATGACATCGCCCAGCAGCTGGCGCTGAGCAGCAAGACCATCAGTACCCACAAGGCGCGCCTGATGCAAAAGCTCAATATCACCTCCCTGGCCGAACTGGTGAAGTACGCCATGGAGCACAAGCTTCTCTAGGCACATACCCAAAAACGACACCGCCACAACACCGCCGAACCCATTCTTGCCGCTTGCAGCCAACCGCGTGCGGCCACACTGTCCCATCCCCGCCATCCGTGTAGGGCGATCCCTACCCCCGGCCTTCCATCCGGCTGATGCAATTCTCTCCCGGCCCCCGATTTCCGGGGCCTCGCGCCTGGACTACGCTTGTGCCACAGCAGTCCAAAACACAAAGGTGCGGGTATGAGCGAGGTGGATTCAAATGAGGTCCTGGTCAGCTTTCGTGGCGTGCAGAAGAGCTACGACGGCGAGAACCTGATCGTCAAAGACCTCAACCTGGAGATTCGCAAGGGCGAGTTCCTCACCTTGCTCGGACCTTCCGGTTCGGGCAAGACCACCAGCCTGATGATGCTCGCCGGCTTTGAAACGCCGACCGCCGGCGAAATCCAGCTGGCCGGGCGTTCCATCAACAACGTGCCGCCGCACAAGCGCGACATTGGCATGGTGTTCCAGAACTACGCGCTGTTCCCGCACATGACCGTCGCCGAGAACCTGGCGTTCCCGCTGTCGGTGCGCGGCTTGAGCAAGACCGATATCAGCGAGCGGGTCAAACGCGTGCTGAGCATGGTCCAGCTCGATGCCTTCGCCCAGCGCTACCCGGCGCAATTGTCCGGTGGCCAGCAACAGCGCGTGGCCCTGGCCCGGGCGCTGGTGTTCGAACCGCAGTTGGTGCTGATGGACGAACCCCTCGGCGCCCTCGATAAGCAACTGCGCGAACATATGCAGATGGAGATCAAGCACCTGCACCAACGCCTCGGCGTGACGGTGGTGTACGTGACCCATGACCAGGGCGAAGCGCTGACCATGTCTGACCGCGTGGCGGTGTTCCACCAAGGCGAGATCCAGCAGATCGCCGCGCCGCGCACCCTGTACGAAGAACCGAAGAACACCTTTGTCGCCAACTTCATCGGCGAGAACAACCGCCTCAATGGGCGCCTGCACAGCCACACCGGCGAGCGTTGCGTGGTGGAGCTGGCGCGCGGCGAGAAGGTTGAGGCGCTGGCGGTCAACGTCGGCCAGATCGGCGGCCCGGTGACCCTGTCGGTACGCCCCGAGCGCGTGAGCCTCAATGGCTCCAGCGAAAGCTGCGTCAACCGCTTCTCCGGCCGCGTGGCCGAATTCATCTACCTGGGCGACCACGTGCGTGTGCGCCTGGAAGTCTGCGGCAAGAGCGATTTTTTTGTGAAACAACCGATTGCCGAGCTGGACCCGGCCCTGGCGGTCGGCGACGTGGTTCCGATTGGCTGGCAAGTCGAGCACGTTCGCGCACTCGACCCACTTCTAGAGGCGAATTGATCGCCCCCATGGCTTCACCAACCCTGCACGTGGAGAGAACAACAATGTTGAAATCCTTGAAGTATTCGGCGCTGGCGATCGGTTTGCTGGGCGCCACACACGCCATGGCCGGCCCGGACCTGACGGTCGTGTCCTTTGGTGGCGCGAACAAGGCGGCACAGGTCAAGGCGTTCTATGCGCCGTGGGAAAGCGCGGGCTACGGCAAGATCGTCGCTGGCGAGTACAACGGTGAAATGGCCAAGGTCAAGGCCATGGTCGACACCAAGAGCGTGTCCTGGGACCTGGTGGAAGTGGAATCGCCAGAACTGTCCCGTGGCTGTGACGAAGACATGTTCGAGCCCCTGGACCCGAAACTGTTCGGCAACACCGCCGATTACGTGAAGGGTGCGATTCAGCCGTGCGGCGTGGGTTTCTTCGTGTGGTCCACGGTGTTGGCCTACAACGCCGACAAGCTGGCCTCGGCACCCACCAGCTGGGCCGATTTCTGGGACGTGAAGAAATTCCCGGGCAAGCGCGGCCTGCGTAAAGGCGCCAAGTACACCCTGGAATTCGCCCTGATGGCCGACGGCGTTGCGCCGAAGGACGTCTACAAAGTGCTGGCCGGCAAAGATGGCCAGGACCGTGCGTTCAAGAAACTCGACGAACTCAAACCGTCGATCCAGTGGTGGGAAGCCGGCGCACAGCCGCCGCAGTACCTCGCCTCGGGTGACGTGGTCATGAGCTCGGCGTACAACGGCCGCATTGCCGCCGTGCAGAAAGAAAGCAACCTGAAGGTGGTGTGGAACGGCGGTATCTACGACTTCGACGCATGGGCCATTCCTAAAGGCCTGGCAAAAGACCGTGCAGAAGCGGCGAAGAAGTTCATCGCCTTCTCCGTGCAACCGCAGCAGCAGAAGACCTACTCGGAAAACATCGCCTACGGCCCGGCCAACACCCAAGCCGTACCGTTGCTGGCCAAGGACATCCTCAAGGACATGCCGACCACCCCGGAAAACATCGCCAACCAGGTGCAGATCGACGTGAGCTTCTGGGCGGATAACGGCGAGCAGTTGGAGCAGCGCTTTAACTCCTGGGCTGCCAAGTAAGCAGCATCGCCACTAAACCCATGTGAATGGGGTTTGTGTGGGAGCGGGCTTGCTCGCGAATACGGTGTGCCAGTTGACACATGCATCGACTGA
>NZ_JANLGL010000148.1:0-15077 GCF_024655625.1 Pseudomonas sp. 18.1.10 | reverse complement strand
GACCGCATTCTCATGTTGGAACTCGGTCAAGTGTGGGAGCGGGCTTGCTCGCGAATGCGTCAGATCAGACAAAACAGTTTCTCAATACCTGCACAAACAAAAACGGCCTCCACTAAGGGAGGCCGTTTTCAGTGCAACTAAGCGATGCTTACTTGCGATCTTCCAGCTTGGTGATGTCACGCGACTCGTAGCCGGTGTACAGCTGGCGCGGGCGGCCAATCTTGTACGGGCTGGAGAGCATTTCTTTCCAGTGGGAGATCCAGCCCACGGTCCGCGCCAGGGCGAAGATCACGGTGAACATGCTGGTTGGAATGCCGATCGCCTTGAGGATGATCCCCGAGTAGAAGTCGACGTTCGGGTACAGCGAGCGTTCGATGAAGTACGGGTCGGTCAGGGCGATCTCTTCCAGGCGCATGGCCAGTTCGAGTTGCGGATCGTTCTTGATGCCCAGTTCCTTCAACACTTCGTCGCAAGTCTTTTTCATCACGGTGGCGCGCGGGTCGCGGTTCTTGTAGACCCGGTGACCGAAGCCCATCAACTTGAACGGATCGTTCTTGTCCTTGGCCTTGGCGATGAACTTGTCGATGTTGGACACATCGCCGATTTCATCGAGCATGGTCAATACGGCTTCGTTCGCACCGCCGTGGGCAGGGCCCCACAGTGCAGCGATGCCGGCGGCGATACAGGCGAACGGGTTGGCACCCGAAGAACCTGCCAGGCGCACGGTCGAGGTCGATGCGTTCTGCTCGTGGTCGGCGTGGAGGATGAAGATCTTGTCCATCGCTGCGGCCAGCACCGGGCTGATCGGTTTGATCTCGCACGGGGTGTTGAACATCATGTGCAGGAAGTTTTCCGCGTACGTCAGGTCGTTGCGCGGGTACATCATGGGTTGGCCCATGGAGTACTTGTAAACCATCGCGGCCAGGGTCGGCATCTTGGCAACCAGGCGGATCGCGGAAATTTCGCGATGCTGCGGGTTATTGATGTCGAGGGAGTCGTGATAGAAGGCCGACAGGGCGCCGACCACGCCGCACATGACGGCCATCGGGTGGGCGTCGCGACGGAAGCCGTTGAAGAAGGTCTTCAACTGCTCGTGAACCATGGTGTGGTTCTTCACGGTGCTGACGAACTGGGCTTTCTGCTCGGCTGTTGGCAGTTCGCCATTTAGCAGCAGGTAGCAGGTTTCCAGGTAGTCCGATTGCTCGGCCAGTTGCTCGATCGGGTAGCCGCGATGCAGCAAAATGCCATTATCACCATCGATATAGGTGATCTTCGACTCGCAAGAGGCGGTCGACATGAAGCCTGGGTCGAATGTGAAACGGCCCGTGGCCGTCAGGCCCCGTACGTCGATAACATCGGGACCAACGGTGCCGGTTAAAATGGGCAGCTCGACGGGGGCTGCGCCCTCGATGATCAACTGCGCTTTTTTGTCAGCCATGTGGCCTCCTATTTATGCTTCAAATCATCAGACAGACCCCCCACGCAGGGCCCGCACCACTATATTGATATAAATCCAGATGTCAATTTGCCTAAAGTCTTGCACCAGAAGGCTTTAACCGTACTTTTTCCTCGAAATTGACTGCCATTTACGCCTTTTATACCGCCAGCGCAATCAGCTATTAGGGTGAGGTGCGCGCGTTGTCATTAGTAACCTAACTGTCTATACTCGGCCACCGACCGCCAAGGGCTTTTGGGCTTGCTTTCATTGGGGGTCGCACTCCCTGGGTGGTGCTTACCTGACCAGTGCACCCCCCAACAACTTTGCCCTGATTGTTAGGGGCTCTTCAGTGTGAAAAAAAGCCGTGAATAGCCAACGACCTGTAAACCTAGACCTAAGGACCATCAAACTCCCCATCACCGGCGTTACGTCGTTCCTGCACCGTGTTTCCGGCATCATCCTGTTCCTGGGCTTGGGCATCATGCTTTATGCATTGAGCAAATCCCTGGGTTCCGAGGAAGGTTACGCCGAGGTGAAGGCATGCTTGACCAGCCCGCTGGCCAAGTTCGTAGCATGGGGCCTCCTGTCCGCTCTGCTGTATCACCTGGTAGCCGGTGTGCGCCACTTGATTATGGATGCGGGTATCGGTGAGACGCTGGAAGGCGGCCGCCTGGGCTCGAAAATCATCATCGCCATTTCCGTGGTGCTGATCGTTCTGGCAGGAGTTTGGATATGGTAACCAGCGTTACGAACCTTTCGCGTTCGGGCCTCTATGACTGGATGGCACAACGTGTGTCTGCGGTCGTTCTCGCGGCTTATTTCATTTTCCTGATCGGATACCTCGTCGCAAATCCAGGCATCAGCTATGAGCAATGGCATGGCCTGTTTTCCCACAATGCGATGCGAATCTTCAGTCTGCTGGCCCTGGTAGCCCTGGGCGCACACGCCTGGGTTGGCATGTGGACCATCGCGACTGACTACCTGACGCCAATGGCGCTGGGCAAGTCCGCGACTGCAGTACGTTTTCTCTTCCAGGCAGTCTGCGGCGTCGCGATGTTCGCTTACTTCGTCTGGGGTGTGCAGATTCTTTGGGGTATCTGATTCATGGCTAACATTCCAACTATTTCATTCGACGCCATCATTATTGGTGGCGGCGGTGCCGGCATGCGCGCTGCGCTGCAGCTGGCCCAGGGTGGTCACAAGACTGCCGTGATCACCAAGGTGTTCCCGACCCGTTCCCACACCGTATCGGCCCAGGGTGGCATCACCTGCGCCATCGCTTCCGCCGACCCGAACGATGACTGGCGCTGGCACATGTACGATACCGTCAAGGGTTCCGACTACATCGGTGACCAGGACGCTATCGAATACATGTGTCAGGAAGGCCCGGCTGCGGTGTTCGAGCTGGACCACATGGGTCTGCCGTTCTCCCGTACCGAACAAGGTCGTATCTACCAGCGTCCATTCGGCGGCCAGTCGAAGGATTACGGCAAAGGCGGGCAGGCTGCCCGTACGTGCGCCGCTTCCGACCGTACCGGTCACGCGCTGCTGCACACCCTTTATCAGGGCAACCTGAAAGCCGGTACTACGTTCCTGAACGAGTACTACGCCGTGGACCTGGTGAAGAACGCTGACGGTGCATTCGTTGGTGTGATCGCCATCTGCATCGAAACCGGTGAAACCACCTACATCCGCGCCAAGGCAACTGTGCTGGCGACTGGCGGTGCAGGCCGTATCTACGCGTCGACCACCAACGCCCTGATCAACACCGGTGACGGCGTCGGCATGGCCTTGCGTGCTGGCGTGCCGGTACAAGACATCGAGATGTGGCAGTTCCACCCGACCGGCATCGCCGGCGCCGGTGTACTGGTTACCGAAGGTTGCCGTGGTGAAGGTGGATACCTCATCAACAAGCACGGCGAGCGTTTCATGGAGCGTTATGCTCCGAACGCCAAAGACCTTGCTGGCCGTGACGTAGTAGCCCGTTCGATGGTTAAAGAAATCATCGCCGGCAACGGCTGTGGCCCGAACGGCGACCACGTGATGCTCAAGCTCGACCACCTGGGCGAGGAAGTGCTGCACAGCCGCCTGCCAGGTATCTGCGAACTGTCCAAGACCTTTGCGCACGTTGACCCGGTACTGGCACCAGTGCCAGTAGTTCCAACCTGCCACTACATGATGGGCGGCGTGCCGACCAACATTCATGGCCAGGCGATCACCCAGAACGCCGAAGGCGTGGACGAGATCATCCACGGTCTGTTCGCCGTAGGCGAAGTGGCGTGCGTATCGGTACACGGTGCCAACCGTCTGGGCGGCAACTCGCTGCTCGACCTGGTGGTATTCGGCCGTGCGGCTGGCCTGCACCTGGAAAAAGCGCTGACTGACGGCATCGAATACGATGACGCCACCGACGCCAACATCGAAACCGCCCTGGCGCGCCTGAACGCTCTGAACGAGCGTACTGATGGCGAAGACGTGGCAACCCTGCGTCGCGAGCTGCAAAGCTGCATGCAGAACTACTTCGGTGTGTTCCGTACCGGCGAATACATGCAGAAGGGTATTGCCCAGTTGGCCGACCTGCGTACGCGCATCGCCAACGTCAAGATCAACGATAAGAGCCAGGCGTTCAACACCGCTCGTATCGAAGCCCTTGAGCTGCAAAACCTGCTGGAAGTGGCCGAAGCAACTGCCATCGCTGCCGAGGTTCGTAAAGAATCCCGTGGCGCCCACGCCCGTGAAGACTTTGAAGATCGCGACGACGAAAACTGGTTGTGCCACACCCTGTACTTCCCGGGTGACAAGCGCGTAACCAAGCGTGCCGTGAACTTCTCGCCGAAGACGGTGCCGACGTTTGAACCGAAGATTCGGACTTACTAAGGGTGGCTGCCATGTTGAAAGTCAGTGTTTATCGCTACAACCCTGATCAGGACGCTGCGCCGTTCATGCAGGAATTCCAGGTCGATACCGGTGGTAAAGACCTGATGGTGCTGGATGTATTGGCACTGATCAAAGAGCAGGACGAGGGCTTCTCGTATCGTCGCTCTTGCCGTGAAGGTGTGTGCGGTTCCGACGGCATGAACATCAACGGCAAAAACGGCCTGGCGTGTATCACGCCGCTGTCCGCCGTGGTCAAAGGCAACAAGCTGATCGTTCGTCCACTGCCAGGTTTGCCGGTTATCCGTGACCTGGTCGTCGATATGAGCATCTTCTACAAGCAATACGAGAAAGTTAAGCCGTTCCTGCAGAACGACACGCCGGCTCCGGCCATCGAACGTCTGCAGTCCCCGGAAGAACGTGAGAAGCTTGACGGTCTGTACGAGTGCATCCTGTGCGCTTGCTGCTCGACCTCGTGCCCATCCTTCTGGTGGAACCCGGATAAATTCCTGGGTCCAGCTGCCCTGCTGCAAGCGTACCGCTTCCTGGCAGACAGCCGTGACACCAAGACCTCCGAGCGTCTGGCTTCACTGGATGACCCGTTCAGCGTATTCCGCTGCCGCGGGATCATGAACTGCGTCAACGTATGTCCCAAAGGCCTGAACCCGACTAAGGCCATTGGTCACATCCGTAACATGCTGCTGCAAAGCGGCGTGTAATCGACGTTGTAGCAAAGCAGGACCGTTGTGCCCGTAAATGCTACGGCGCAGGCTTCAACCGGCGCCGTAGTTTTAACTTGAGCAGCGACTTACAAAGCCGCAGCTCTTATTTTGAAGAAATGAGACAAGCAGGGGCATTCGGGTTGGTACCCGAACTATCAGCGTGATCCTAAGTGGCTTGTTTTGGTCGCTGCACTTGGCCTTTTGCAAGCAAACTCGGTGTTTTCGCCGGTGGTGTCCCCAAATCGAGGGTGACCAAGCATGCAAGAAAGCGTGATGCAGCGCATGTGGAACAGCGGCTATCTTTCAGGTGGTAACGCTGCCTATGTGGAAGAGCTTTATGAGCTCTACCTGCACGACCCTAACGCTGTGCCAGAAGAATGGCGCACCAAATTTCAGACGTTGTCTTCAGACGGCAACGCTGCCACCGATGTATCGCACGCAACAATTCGCGATCAATTTGTGCTGCTGGCAAAGAACCAGCGCCGCGCCCAACCGGTTTCCGCCGGCAGCGTGAGCAGTGAGCATGAGAAGAAGCAAGTTGAAGTACTGCGACTGATCCAGGCCTACCGGATGCGCGGCCACCAGGCGGCCCAGCTTGACCCGCTGGGGCTCTGGAAGCGTCCTGCACCTGCTGACCTGTCGATCAATCATTACGGCTTGACCAATGCCGATCTTGATACGACCTTCCGTGCCGGCGACCTGTTCATCGGCAAAGAGGAAGCGAGCCTACGCGAAATTCACGAAGCGTTGCAGCAGACATATTGCCGCACCATTGGCGCCGAGTTCACGCACATCACCGATTCCGAGCAACGCCACTGGTTCCAGCATCGTCTGGAAGGTGTGCGCGGCCGTCCGGTGTTGTCCGCTGACGTACGCAGCCATCTGCTTGAGCGCGTAACCGCTGCCGAAGGCCTGGAAAAATACCTGGGCACCAAATACCCAGGCACCAAGCGTTTCGGCCTGGAAGGCGGCGAAAGCCTGATCCCGATGCTCGACGAGCTGATCCAGCGTTCCGGTTCCTACGGCACCAAGGAAATCGTGATCGGCATGGCTCACCGTGGTCGCCTGAACGTGTTGGTCAACACCTTCGGCAAGAACCCGCGTGAACTGTTCGACGAGTTCGAAGGCAAGAAGAAGGTCGAGCTGGGTTCCGGTGACGTTAAATACCACCAGGGCTTCTCGTCCAACGTGATGACCACCGGCGGTGAAGTTCACCTGGCCATGGCCTTCAACCCATCCCACCTGGAAATCGTTTCTCCAGTGGTCGAGGGTTCGGTCCGTGCGCGCCAGGATCGTCGTAACGACGCTACCGGTGAAAAAGTCCTGCCGATTTCCATCCACGGTGACGCGGCATTCGCCGGTCAAGGCGTGGTCCTGGAAACGTTCCAGATGTCGCAGACCCGCGGCTTCAAGACCGGTGGCACGATTCACATCGTGATCAACAACCAGGTCGGCTTCACCATCAGCAACCCGCTGGACGCGCGCTCTACCGAGTACGCCACCGACGTGGCCAAGATGATCCAGGCGCCGATCCTCCATGTGAATGGCGATGATCCGGAAGCCGTTCTGTTCGTGACCCAACTCGCGATCGACTACCGCATGCAGTTCAAGCGTGACGTGGTGATCGACCTGGTTTGCTACCGCCGTCGCGGTCACAACGAAGCGGATGAGCCTAGCGGCACCCAGCCGTTGATGTACCAGCAGATCACCAAGCAGCGCACCACCCGTGAGCTGTACGCCGAAAGCCTGACCAAGGCCGGCGTGGTTGACGATGCGCGTGTTCAGGCGAAGATCGACGAATACCGCAACGCGCTGGACAACGGTCTGCACGTGGTGAAAAGCCTGGTCAAAGAGCCGAACAAAGAGCTGTTCGTGGACTGGCGTCCGTACCTGGGTCACACCTGGACTGCGCGTCACGACACCTCGTTCGATCTGAAAACCTTGCAGGAACTGTCTGCCAAGCTGCTGGAAATTCCGGAAGGCTTCGTCGTACAGCGCCAGGTTGCGAAGATCTACGAAGACCGTCAGAAGATGCAAGCCGGCGGCCTGCCGATCAACTGGGGTTACGCCGAAACCATGGCGTACGCGACCCTGGCGTTCGAAGGTCACCCGATCCGCATGACCGGCCAGGACATCGGCCGTGGTACGTTCTCGCACCGTCACGCGGTATTGCACAACCAGAAAGACGCGGGCACCTACATCCCGTTGCAGAACCTGTACGAAGGCCAGCCACGTTTCGACCTGTACGATTCGTTCCTGTCCGAAGAAGCCGTACTGGCGTTCGAATACGGCTACTCGACCACCACGCCAAACGCGCTGGTGATCTGGGAAGCCCAGTTCGGCGACTTCGCCAACGGTGCCCAGGTGGTTATCGACCAGTTCATCACCAGCGGCGAGCACAAGTGGGGCCGTCTGTGCGGTCTGACCATGTTGCTGCCACACGGTTATGAAGGTCAGGGCCCAGAGCACTCCTCGGCCCGTCTGGAGCGTTACCTGCAGCTGTGCGCCGAGCACAACATCCAGGTGTGCGTGCCGACGACCCCGGCCCAGATCTATCACTTGCTGCGTCGCCAGGTGATCCGCCCGCTGCGCAAGCCGCTGGTAGTGCTGACCCCGAAATCGCTGTTGCGTCACAAATTGGCCATCTCGACCCTGGAAGATCTGGCCGAAGGCTCGTTCCAGACCGTGATTCCAGAAATCGATGCATTGGATGCAGCCAAGGTGACTCGCCTGGTCCTGTGCAGCGGCAAGGTCTACTACGACCTGCTGGAAAAACGCCGTGCCGAAGGCCGCGAAGACATCGCCATCGTGCGTATCGAGCAGCTTTACCCGTTCCCGGAAGACGACCTGATGGAGGCCATCGCGCCTTACACCAACCTCACCAATGTGGTGTGGTGCCAGGAAGAACCGATGAACCAGGGCGCGTGGTACAGCAGCCAGCATCACCTGCGTCGCAGCATCGGCAACCACAACAAGGCCCTGGGCCTGGAGTACGCCGGTCGTGATGCTTCTGCTGCACCTGCGTGTGGTTATGCGTCGATGCACGCCGAGCAGCAGGAAAAACTGCTGCAAGATGCTTTCACTGTTTAACGCCTTCGCGCTGACTGAAACCGAATTTTAAGGACACACAGATAATGGCTATCGAAATCAAAGCCCCGTCATTCCCGGAATCGGTTGCCGATGGCACCGTTGCCACCTGGCACAAGAAACCAGGCGAGGCCGTCAAGCGTGACGACCTGATCGTCGACATCGAGACCGACAAAGTCGTTCTGGAAGTGTTGGCTGAAGCTGACGGCGTGCTGGGCGCAATCGTGGCTGAAGAGGGCGCTACCGTCCTGTCGAACCAGGTGCTGGGCTCGATCGAAGAGGGCAGCGCTGCTGCCGCTGCTCCAGCCGCTGCTGCACCGGCTGCTTCGGCTCCTGCCGCCGCTCCGGCTGCTGGCGCTGAAGACCCGATCGCTGCTCCAGCCGCGCGTCAACTGGCTGAAGAAAACGGCATCAACCTGGCTTCCATCAAAGGCACCGGCAAAGACGGCCGCGTGACCAAGGAAGACGTGGTTGCTGCTGTTGAATCGAAGAAAAACGCTCCAGCTGCCGCACCTGCCAAGGCTGCTGCCCCGGCCGCCGCTGCACCTGTGTTCGCCGCTGGCGACCGCACCGAGAAGCGCGTACCGATGACCCGCGTGCGTGCCACCGTGGCCAAGCGCCTGGTTGAAGCACAGTCGAACATGGCGATGCTGACCACCTTCAACGAAGTCGACATGACCGAAGTCATGGCCCTGCGTTCGAAGTACAAGGACCTGTTCGAGAAGTCCCACAACGGCGTGCGCCTGGGCTTCATGTCCTTCTTCGTGAAAGCCGCCACCGAAGCGCTGAAACGCTTCCCGGCCGTCAACGCTTCCATCGACGGCGGCGACATCGTTTACCACGGCTACGCTGACGTCGGCGTTGCCGTGTCCAGCGACCGTGGCCTGGTGGTTCCGGTTCTGCGTAACGCCGAGCTGATGAGCCTGGCTGAAATCGAAGGCGGCATCGCCGGCTTCGGCAAGAAAGCCCGTGACGGCAAGCTGACCATCGACGAGATGACCGGCGGTACGTTCACCATCACCAACGGTGGTACTTTCGGTTCGATGATGTCGACCCCGATCGTCAACCCGCCGCAAGCTGCGATCCTGGGCATGCACAACATCATCCAGCGTCCGATGGCCATCAACGGCCAAGTCGTGATTCGCCCGATGATGTACCTGGCACTGTCCTACGATCACCGCCTGATCGATGGTAAAGAAGCCGTGACGTTCCTGGTGACCATCAAGAACCTGCTGGAAGACCCGGCTCGTCTGCTGCTGGATATCTGATATAAGCAGCTGCAAGTTGCGAGCTACAAGCTGCAGGAAAAAGCAGCTTGGCTTGCGGCTTGCGGCTAAAAGCTTGTCGCAAATAGAGGATCTATTTTCATGACACAGAAATTTGACGTCGTAGTGATTGGTGCAGGCCCTGGCGGCTACGTTGCCGCGATCAAGGCCGCACAACTGGGCCTCTCGACTGCTTGCATCGAAAAATACACCGACAAGGAAGGCAAACTGGCTCTGGGCGGTACTTGCCTGAACGTCGGTTGCATTCCTTCCAAGGCGCTGCTGGACAGCTCCTGGAAATTCCACGAAGCCCAAGACGGCTTCGCGATCCACGGCATCAACCATGCTGGCGTGACCATGGACGTGCCAGCAATGGTCGGCCGTAAAGCCAACATCGTTAAAGGCCTGACTTCCGGCGTTGCGACCTTGTTCAAGGCCAACGGCGTGACTTCCCTGCAAGGCCACGGCAAGCTGCTGGCTGGCAAGAAAGTTGAAATCACCAAGCCAGACGGCTCGACCGAAATCATCGAAGCCGAAAACGTGATCCTGGCTCCAGGTTCGCGCCCAATCGACATTCCACCCGCTCCAGTTGATAACAACGTGATCGTTGATTCGACCGGCGCCCTGGAATTCCAGGCTGTACCTAAGCGTCTGGGTGTGATCGGCGCTGGCGTGATCGGTCTGGAACTGGGTTCGGTGTGGTCCCGTCTGGGCGCTGAAGTGACCGTGCTGGAAGCCCTGGACACGTTCCTGCTGGCTGCCGACACCGCTGTCTCCAAAGAAGCGCTGAAAACCCTGACCAAACAAGGTCTGGACATCAAGCTGGGCGCTCGCGTGACCGGCTCGAAAGTCAACGGCGAAGAAGTTGTGGTCAACTACACCGACAAGGATGGCGAAAAAACCATCACTTTCGACAAGCTGATCGTAGCCGTTGGTCGCCGTCCAGTGACCACCGACCTGCTGGCCGCTGACAGCGGCGTGAGCCTCGACGAGCGCGGCTACGTGCACGTTGACGATCACTGCGCAACCTCCGTGCCTGGCGTCTACGCCATCGGTGACGTGGTTCGCGGCATGATGCTGGCGCACAAGGCTTCCGAAGAAGGCATCATGGTTGTCGAGCGCATCAAGGGCCACAAGACCCAGATGAACTACGACCTGATCCCATCGGTTATCTACACCCACCCGGAAATTGCATGGGTCGGTAAGAACGAACAGCAGTTGAAAGCTGAAGGCGTTGAAGTTAACGTCGGCACCTTCCCGTTTGCCGCTTCTGGCCGTGCCATGGCAGCGAACGACACCGGTGGTTTTGTCAAAGTCATCGCTGATGCCAAGACTGACCGCGTATTGGGCGTCCACGTGATTGGCCCGAGCGCTGCAGAACTGGTTCAGCAAGGCGCGATCGGTATGGAATTCGGCACCAGTGCCGAGGACCTGGGCATGATGGTCTTCTCCCATCCGACCCTGTCCGAAGCGTTGCACGAAGCTGCGTTGGCAGTGAATGGCGGCGCCATCCACATCGCCAACCGCAAGAAGCGCTAAGCGAGATAATAAGAAACCACGGCGGAGTTGCCCGTCGTGAGCCTTGCGAGCAAGACTCACCGCGGAATATCCGCTGGACGCAGCCTTGCGCAGCTTTACGGGCCTTGAGCCCCGCAAGTTGCGCAAGCAGCAGTCACAGGTGGCGCGGCACTCATAATGAGCGCAGCGCCGAATGCGCAGTACCTAACGAAGACGGTAAAAAGCATGAATCTTCACGAGTATCAGGGTAAGCAGCTGTTCGCTGAATACGGCCTGCCAGTATCCCAGGGTTTCGCAGTCGACACCCCGGAAGCAGCAGCAGAAGCTTGCGACAAAATCGGTGGTACCGAGTGGGTTGTCAAAGCCCAGGTCCACGCGGGTGGTCGCGGTAAAGCGGGCGGCGTTAAGCTGGTTCGCAGCAAAGAAGACGCCAAGGCCTTCGCACAGCAGTGGCTGGGCAAGCGTCTGGTGACTTACCAGACTGATGCCAATGGCCAGCCAGTCACCAAGATCCTGGTTGAATCGTGCACTGATATCGCTAAAGAGCTGTACCTGGGCGCTGTCGTTGACCGTTCGAGCCGTCGCATCGTGTTCATGGCTTCCACCGAAGGTGGCGTGGACATCGAGAAGATCGCCCATGACACCCCAGAAAAAATTCTGAAAGCCACTATCGATCCACTGGTTGGCGCTCAGCCATTCCAGGGTCGCGAGCTGGCTTTCCAGCTGGGTCTGGAAGGCAAGCAAGTTGCCCAGTTCGCCAAGATCTTCGTAGGTCTGGCCAAACTGTTCCAGGATCACGATCTGGCCCTGCTGGAAGTGAACCCGCTGGTAATCAAGGCTGACGGCGACCTGCATTGCCTCGACGCCAAGATCAACATCGACGCTAACGCCATGTACCGTCAGCCTAAGCTGAAGACTTTCCACGATCCGTCGCAAGACGATCCGCGCGAAGCGCACGCTGCCAAGTTCGAACTGAACTACGTAGCCCTGGAAGGTAACATCGGTTGCATGGTCAACGGTGCTGGCCTGGCCATGGGTACCATGGACATCGTCAACCTGCATGGCGGCAAACCAGCCAACTTCCTCGACGTGGGCGGTGGTGCTACCAAAGAACGCGTAACCGAAGCCTTCAAGATCATCCTGTCCGACTCCAACGTCGCTGCAGTACTGGTCAACATCTTCGGCGGCATCGTTCGTTGCGACATGATTGCCGAAGGCATCATCGGTGCAGTGAAAGAAGTCGGCGTGAAAATCCCGGTTGTTGTTCGCCTTGAAGGCAACAACGCTGAACTGGGCGCTAAAGTACTGGCAGAAAGCGGTTTGAACATCATCGCGGCTACCAGCCTGACCGACGCTGCTCAACAAGTTGTTAAAGCTGCGGAGGGCAAATAATGAGCGTCCTGATCAATAAAGACACCAAAGTTATCTGCCAGGGCATTACCGGTTCCCAAGGTAGTTTCCACACCCAGCAAGCCATCGAATACGGCACCAAGATGGTTGGCGGCGTAACTCCAGGCAAAGGCGGCACCGAGCACCTGGGCCTGCCAGTGTTCAACACCGTGAAAGATGCTGTAGCTGCCACTGGCGCCACCGCCAGCGTGATCTACGTTCCAGCTCCTTTCTGCAAGGACTCGATCCTGGAAGCAGCTTTCGGCGGCATCAAGCTGATCGTTTGCATCACCGAAGGCATTCCTACCCTGGACATGCTGGACGCTAAAGTTAAGTGCGACGAGCTGGGTGTTGTCCTGATCGGCCCTAACTGCCCAGGCGTGATCACTCCAGGCGAATGCAAGATCGGCATCATGCCAGGTCACATTCACTTGCCAGGTAAAGTCGGTATCGTTTCCCGTTCCGGCACCCTGACCTACGAAGCTGTGAAGCAGACCACTGACGCCGGTTTCGGTCAGTCGACTTGCGTCGGCATCGGCGGTGACCCGATCCCAGGTTCGAACTTCATCGACATCCTGAAACTGTTCCAGGAAGACCCGAAGACCGAAGCGATCGTGATGATCGGTGAGATCGGCGGTTCGGCTGAAGAAGAAGCGGCTGCCTACATCAAGGCACACGTGACCAAGCCGGTTGTTTCCTACATCGCTGGTGTGACTGCCCCTGCTGGCAAGCGCATGGGCCATGCTGGCGCAATCATCTCTGGCGGCAAAGGCACTGCAGACGAGAAATTCGCTGCTCTGCAAGACGCAGGCGTTAAAACCGTGCGTTCGCTGGCAGACATCGGCAAGGCCCTGGCCGAGCTGACCGGTTGGGCTGTCAAGTAAGCCTCGCGCTTAGCTGACGCTTTACCAAGCAAAGGCCACCTTCGGGTGGCCTTTGTGCTTTCTGGGTTTGCCCATTTTTTGGGGTATCTACTCGGTCAAATGTGGGAGCTGGCTTGCCTGCGATAGCGGTGTGTCAGCCAGCACATTTGGCACAGACAGATCGCTATCGCAGGCAAGCCAGCTCCCACAGTGGAATGTATTGCCACGTTAAGTATGAAAACGCGACATTCAGATGTCGCTTATCGGACAGTTCGCCCCGCAACAGTGCGTTCGTCAGCCAAATTCTGTAACCTAGCCGCCTCTTTATGCGTGTGCCTCCCAAAAGGAAGCCCCGCGCTAGACCGGTCGGCCCCCATCAGGGCTGGCAGTATTTCCCTCATCCACAGGGAATCCCTCTCTAAATTCCGATTCAGTAGTGTGGTATTTCCCGAAATGAAAGTGTTGAAAAGCCAGGACATCCTGGCGTTGGGCTTTATGACCTTTGCCCTGTTCGTGGGCGCCGGCAACATCATCTTCCCGCCTATCGTTGGTTTGCAGTCCGGGCCTCATGTCTGGATGGCAGCGCTGGGCTTTCTGATCACCGCAGTGGGTTTGCCGGTGGTCACCGTGATCGCCCTGGCCAAGGTTGGCGGCGGTATGGACGCGTTGAGCAGCCCGATCGGCAAGATCGCCGGTGGCCTGCTCGCGGCGGCGGCGTATCTGGCGGTAGGGCCGCTGTTCGCCACCCCGCGTACCGCGACCGTGTCCTTTGAAGTGGGCCTGGCGCCGCTGACCGGCGAAAGCCCGCTGGCGCTGTTCCTCTACAGCTCGGTGTACTTCCTGGTGGTGTTCTTCGTTTCCCTGTATCCAGGTCGACTCCTGGATACCGTGGGGCGCTTCCTCGCCCCACTGAAGATCATCGCCTTGGCGATCCTCGGTATCGCTGCATTTGCCTTGCCGGCCGGTGAAGTGGGTGTCGCTACCCCTGAATACGTGGCCGCACCGTTTTCCCAAGGCTTTATCCAGGGCTACCTGACCATGGATACCCTGGGCGCCCTGGTGTTTGGCATCGTGATCGTCAATGCCATCCGCTCCCGTGGCGTCGAGTCGCCCAAGCTCATCACCCGTTACGCCATCATTGCGGGCTTGATTGCCGGCGTGGGCCTGGCCCTGGTGTACTTCAGCCTGTTCCGCCTAGGCTCGGGCAGCCATGCCGTTGCCGCCGGCGCGAGCAACGGCGCAGCGGTGCTCCATGCTTACGTGCAGCACACCTTCGGCTCCCTGGGCAGCGGCTTCCTGGCCGTCTTGATCTCCCTGGCGTGCCTGGTCACTGCCGTGGGCCTGACCTGCGCCTGCGCCGAGTACTTTAGCCGTGTCCTGCCGCTGTCCTACAAGACGCTGGTGGTGATTTTGGCGCTGTTCTCGCTGTTCGTGTCCAACCTGGGCCTGACCAAGCTGATCGCGTTCTCGATCCCAGTACTGACGGCGATCTACCCGCCGTGCATCGTGCTGGTGGCCCTGAGCTTCTGCAAAGACTTCTGGAATGAACAGGGCCGCATTGTTGGCCCGGTGATGCTGGTGTCGTTCATCTTTGGCTGCATCGATGCGCTCAAAGGTGCTGGCCTGGCCGACTGGATGCCGTCGCAATTGGCGCACCTGCCGCTGAGCGAGCAGGGCCTGGCGTGGCTGGTGCCGTCGGTAATGACCCTGGTGGTGGCGTTTGGGGTTGATCTTCTGCTTGGCAAGCGTAGCGAAGCGATCGCTTGATCGGCTAAAGGCTCTACCGAAATGCCCCGTATCAATCGATACGGGGCATTTTTTGTATTTGTGAGGCTACAACCCTCTAGAGTTGTAACGCGGTAGGTGTGGGAGCGGGCTTGCTCGCGAAAGCGGTGTACCAGTCACCGAATATGTTGACTGG
>NZ_JANLGL010000147.1:0-15184 GCF_024655625.1 Pseudomonas sp. 18.1.10 | reverse complement strand
TCAGTCACTATTTCCGGTGACTGGCACACCGCTTTCGCGAGCAAGCCCGCTCCCACATTTGAATCTTCAGTGGCTCAAAGTTCGCGCACTACCCGGAAGCCAATCCAATCCCCCCGCGTCTGCGGGTAAATATTGTTGCGGTTACCCGACCGCGAAAACACCGGCGCCTCACCCCAGTCATTGCCGCGAATGATATAGGCCTCGCACGTCTGCTCCGACCAGGCACTGCCATCGGTCGGCGCGCCCACATAGTTCTCGTGGTAGCAGTCGGCAACCCGTTCATAGACGTTGCCGTGCATGTCGTACATGCCAAACCCATTCGGCGCGTAGCTACCCACCGGTGAGGAATAGCTGTAGCCGTCCGCCGGGCCGTAGGTGTTGGCGTGCTCGGCGATGCTGTAACCCTTGCCTGCGTCAAACGGGAACGGGAAGGGCCCCTTGGTCCCGCCTCGCGCGGCGTATTCGCGCTGGGCTTCGCTGACCATGTGGTACTGCTGGCCGGTCTTTTTCGACAGCCAGCTGACGTACTGCTGGATGTCGTCCATGTCCATGCACACCGCCGGCTGGCGCGGCCCTTGCGGGTAGCGCGGTTTGCTGGCGATGCATTCGCGGCCGGGGCGGGTGTCGCCGTTGGCGATCTTCACGCCGGTCTGGCGCACGTAGCTGTCCCATTCGCCGGCGGTGATATGGAAGCGGCTCATGGCGAAGGGCTTGGCGAAGGTTACGTCATGCATCGGGCCTTCGTCGGGCTCGCGGCCCACTTCGTCCTCGGGCGTGCCCATGGTGAAGGTGCCGGCGGGCAGCACGACCATTTCCGGGCAGTCCTTGCAGTCCTTGAACACCTTGCCCGGCTGCGGCGTGGCGGCCTGGGCCAGGCCCGGCAGCAGGGCGCTGCACAGGGTTGCCAGCGTGAGGCTGGCCAGGGGCTTGAGTCGGGATGGAATCATAGGGGCCTCTCGTCAAAGGGGAAAATGGGCGTCACAGGCGTGGACTCAGCAGGGCCATAAAGCGCTGGATCTCGTCGGAGGAATTGAGCAGGCCAGGCGCGGTGCGGATCACCGGGCCGGCGTCGCGGTTCACCGCATCGATGACCACGCGCTGTTTCATCAGGTCATCGGCGATGTCGTTGCTGTCCCGGTCCTTGACCCGGAAGAAGGTGAAACCGGCCGACAATTCCGGGCTGCGCGGCGTGACCAGTTCGATCTGCGGGTGGGCCAGCAGGTGCTCTTTCAGTTCGCTGTTAAGGGCATGGATACGCGCCTGCACCGGCGCCTTGCCCAGTTGCAGGTGCAGCTTGAACGCCTCATCCGCCGCCCAGCGATGTTCGAACGCGTGGTAGCCACCGGGGGTCATGGTGGTGGCGAAGTTGGTGTCTTCGGAGAAGGTCGGCACCATCGGCGTGACGTATGTGTTCTCGCTGTCGCGGGCGCAGACCAGCCCGGTGCCGCGTGGGCCGAACATCCATTTGTGGGTGCCGGCGATAAAAAAGTCGCAGTGCATGTCCGGGAAATCGAGGTTCTCCACGCCGAAGCCGTGCACGCCATCGACCACGTAGAGGATGCGGTCGTTGTCGTCGCGGTCGCGGTTGTGTTCATTGACCAGTTGGCCGATCTCGCCGATGGGCAGCTTCACGCCACTGCCGGACTGCACCCAGGTCATGCCCAGCACGCGGGTGTTGGGGCGGATGTTGCGCTGGATATTGCCGAGTACTTCGTCGGCCGAGATGCGGTTGGCGCTCTCGAACAACTTGAACCGGCGTACCTGGGTGCCTTGCTTGCGCACGCGAAAATTCAGCACGTTCTGGGTCGCATAGTGCTCGTGCACGGTGGTGAGGATTTCCTGGTCGGCGCGCAGCTGGATGCCGCCGTAGATCATCGCCAGGCCCTCGGACGTACTGCCGGTGAGGGCGATCTGCGCGGGTGCGGCCTTTAAATAACGGCCGGCCCATTCGCGCACCTGACCTTCGCGTTTCCAGGTTTCCTCCAGGCCCCAATCCATCGCCAGCCCAGGGTTGCGGTCGATCTGCTGGCGGTAGCGTTCAATGGCGTCGCGCACCGGTTTTGGGTGCGATGCGACGAGGAAGTTGGAGAAGTGCAGGTAGCTCGGGTCCTGGTTGAATAGCTGCTTGAGGTCCGTCCATGGGTTCTTTGTCGCAGGCGCGGCAGTGGCCGCCAGCGCTTCGGGCAGCAGTGGCAGGCTGGCGGCAAAGACGCCGGCCTGCTTGAGAAATGTACGGCGGTCGGTCATGGACGTGCTTCTAGGTGATTAGCGATTGGCCAAGGGCTTGGCGGCTTTTTGTACCTGGTCCCACACCCGCAGGAAGTTGCCTCCCCACAGTTTGGCGATATCGGCTTCGGAGTAGCCGCGCTGGATCAGCTCGGCGGTGACGTTGCGCACCTCGCCGACGTTTTCCCAGCCGTCGATACCGCCGCCGTCGTTGAAGTCCGACGCGATGCCGACGTGATCGATGCCGATCTTGCGCACGGTGTAGTCGATGGCGTCGCCCCAATCCTTGAGGCTGGCCTTGGGTTCTTCCTCAAGAATGCCGTACAGCCCCTGGGCGTACTGGCCGAATTTCTGCTCGGGCCAGGCGGCAATGATCGCGTCGCCGGGCATCAAGGCCATGGCCAGGTTGGGCAGTGGCGGCAGGTCGAAACGCGCGCGCAGGGTGTTGAGCTTGTCCTGGGTCGGCTGGCTCAACGGGCGCAGATAGGCCGGGAAACCGACGACTTGCACCACGCCGCCGCTGTTTTTGATCAGTTGCAGCTCCTTGTCGCTGAGGTTGCGTGGAATATCCACCGACGCACGCGGCGCCGAGTGGGACGCGACCATCGGCGTGCGGCTCAGCTGCGCCACTTGCTCCAGGGCCTTGGTCGACATCTGCGACACATCGATGATCACCCCCAGGTCATTGAGGCGGTGCACGGCTTGCTGGCCAATCGGCGACAGGCCTTCAAGGGCGTCGGTGGAGTCATTGAAAAACGGCAGCGGGCGCGACGAGTCGGACCAGGCGTTGTTGCCGATATAGCTGAAGCCGAACATGCGCATGCCGCGCGCCGCCCAGAAATCCAGCTGGTTCAGGTCATTGCCCAGCGGGTAGGCGTTGAGCATGCTGATAAAGATCGCGAACTTGCCTTCGCCATGCAGGCGGCGGAAATCGTCCGGGGTGTAGGCGATGCCCACCTGGTTGGGAAAGTCGCGGACCATGCCGGAGATGATCTTGTAGCGCACCTCCTGTTCGTGGCGGGCCTCTTCGACAAAACCCTCGGTGGGTTTGTGTGGCGCATTGTCGCCGTTCCAGATTTCCGGCCAGCCGAAAATCGTCAGCGCCGCGCCGGACAAACGCCCGCGCGCCGCCTTGGCCAGGTCGAACTGGCCGCTGCCATCCTTGTCGGCCTCGCTGCCGACGCCGCCGAAATCCAGGGGCACGGTGATATGGCTGTCGAACGACAACAGACGATCCTGCATCTCATTGGCCTGCTTGATAACCTCCCGCGGGTAGCCGGCGTTGCCCCTGAACCAGTGATCCCAGGCCAGGAAACCGGCCCCGGCGCCGATGGCCAGTGCCAGCGGCAAGCCGATATACAGCGCCTTTTTCGAACGTGGTTTTGTCATTGCCATCTCAGTCAGTTGAGGCCTTTGCTATCAGGGAAGAACGAGCGCTGGGCGCAGAAATTTAGGCGCCGCAGGGCGCGCGGTAAATTTCCCTGGCCAGCAAACGTTCTAGCTCTGATTAAGCCGTTTCCTAAGGTAGACAATGACGATCTCTCGACGTGGGTTCATCGCAGGCCTGGCCCTGACCGGCGCGGCCGTGCCGGCGGCCTTCTATGCCCATCGCGAGCTGACGCGTGAAGAAGAATTGCCGATCACCCCCGGCGAAGCCACGGTGGACCTGGCCGACACCGCCGGCCAGCACCTGGCGAACAGCCTGCGCGGGGTCTGGAGCCTGCGCCTGGAAGGCCGCGACGCCGGCCTCAAGGGCCTGCCGCTGCAAGGCCTGGAACTGCTGCTGGACATCGCCCCCCGTGGCCGTGGCCTGCGCGGTTACCTCGATACCGCCGCCAACCTGCGCGCGCCCGGGGAGCCGCGCTACCGCATCCTTGGCGACCTGCTTACGGGGGAGGGCACCACGCTGTATTGGCGCCTGATCGACCGCGACGCCCCCGGTGGCGTGCCCGCCTATGAATTCAAGATGACCCTCGACGAAGTCTGGGGCGTGTTCGGCAACGCCGGCAGCGGCACCCTCAGCGGGCAGATCCTCAACCTTGATCGTCCGCTGGCCCTGATCGAGCGCGACCACCGTTTCGTCGCGCACAAACAACTGTTCCCTGAAGCCCGCGAGCGCATCGGCCTGAATCCAACCCTATTGGCCTGGCTGATCTCCGCCGAACACCGCTTGTTCCACCAACTCTGGCACGCGACCCGTGACCAATGGCACAAGCTCTCTGAAGAAAAGCGCGACGCCCTGCGCGGCATCGGCTGGCAGCCCGGCCCGCGTGGCCAGGAGCGTGATGCACGGGGCAAACGCAAGGACCGCAACGGCTCGGGCATCGACTTCTTTTTTATGCACCGCCATATGCTCGGCACGGCGCGCTCGATGCAGGACCTGCCTTCCTGGCCGCAGTTTCCTGAGCCGCAGCCGGCGCTGGAGCGGGATCGCCTGGGCTTCGTGCGTTACTTCGACAACCACGACGGTTTCGCCTTGCCCCCCACCTGGTCGGCGCCGGACGACGGCGACTACACCCAGTGGGTCAGCGACATCAAGGCGGCCGAGACCTACCACAGCAACTTCCAGGTGTGGGAATCCCAATACCGCGATCCCCGCTACCTGGCCAAGTTGACCCTGGGCCAACTCGGCTCCGAGATGGAGCTGGGCTTGCACGACTGGCTGCACATGCGCTGGGCCTCGGTGCCCCGCGACCCCTCCAACGGCGGCCCGGTGCCGTTCGCCCGCGACCCCGCGGACTTTGCCGCGCGCTGGTATGCGGCGGAAAACGACTTTCTCGGCGACCCGTTTTCGTCCCATGTGAACCCGGTGTTCTGGCATTTCCACGGCTGGATCGACGACCGTGTCGAAGACTGGTTCCGCGCCCATGAACGCTTCAATCCGGGCGAAGTCAGCCGTCTTGAGGTCAACGGTGTAGCGTGGTTTGCGCCGGGGCGCTGGGTGGAAGTCGGCGACCCGTGGCTGGGCCCGGATACCCATGGTTGCAGCACCACGCCGGGGTTGCAGATGGGACGGTCGATGGAGATGGACCCGGAGACCATGAAACTGGCGTTGCGCATTACCTTTGGCGCGGAGGATGACGTGCTGCAAGGGTTGTTCAAGCGGGTGCCGCAACGGCCCTGGTATGCGCGGCATTTGAAGGTGAAGCGGCTAGAGGCCTGATTGCGCCGCAGCCAACTACAACTTTTACGATGTCAATGAACCGCAGTGGGGCGCTAAGGTGCTCCCTGCGGTATTGGTCGTGTATCGCCTTTTGAAAGGCGGCCGGTCGTTCTCTTTCTCTTCTTGTATTTGTAGGATTCACGCCTGTTGATGTTAGGAAAAATCTGTCTATACCCAAGTTTAATAATCGAGTTGTAGTTTGTTGTCTGGGTGAAAGCTCTTCTTCTGACAGATATTTCGTGTTTTGTTGTTTGTGAATAAATGAAAAGTTGAAATAAAGTTTATCTGGGTACTTTGTAGGATGCATCCTCAAAACTCTGGCGAAAGTTCCCGTGCGTGGTTCGGGGGCTGGTAAAAAATATCCGGGATACTCCATTCTTGCGGCGACAGACATCGGTGCGGCAGGGGCGACTATAAAGTCCCTCTTCGGCCGATTTATTAGTTCGCCATACGGCAAGGATGGGGTTATGACGCTCGATAGTTTTCAAAATGAAGTTCCCAAGGCGCGGGTCAATATCAAGCTGGACTTACATACCGGCGGCGCCCAGAAAAAAGTTGAATTGCCCTTGAAGTTAATGGTGATGGGCGACTACAGCAACGGCAAAGAGCAACGCCCGCTGTCGGAGCGGGGCAAGATCAATATCAATAAAAACAACGCTGACAGTGTCCTCGGTGAATTCTCGCCCGGGCTCAAACTGGTGGTGGAAAACACCTTGCCGGATGAGGCCGCCGACACCGCCGTCGAGTTGAGCTTCCAGCGCCTCAAGGACTTCGAGCCGGAGCAGGTCGCGCGGCAGGTCCCGCAGTTACGTGCACTGCTGGCGATGCGCAATCTGTTGCGCGATCTCAAATCCAACCTGTTGGATAACGTGACCTTTCGCCATGAGTTGGAACGCATCCTCAAGGACGATGCGCTCAGTGATGAACTTCGGGCCGAGTTGGCCGCACTGGCGCCGAGCCGTTAATTCACTTCTGTGGATCTAATCTAAAGGGAGATTTGACTATGTCCGTAGAACATTCTGGTTCTCAATCCAACGGCGGTGCGGTCGTATCGGAAAACAGTGGCGGGGTCTACGCTGCGCTGTTCAGCAAGATCAATTTGAGCCCCGTGATGGAGTTGGGTGGGCTTGAGGTATTTCAAAATACCGAAGCACTTTCCGATGTCTCTGTTGATGAGCGGGTGACTGCAGCGGTTAATGTATTCCTGCAGTTGCTGAAACGGTCTTCACATAAAGTCGAGCGCTTGGATAAGGTGCTGTTGGACGAACATATCGCTGCACTGGACGGGCAAATAAGCCGTCAACTCGATGCAATCATGCACCACCCGGACTTTCAGCGCGTCGAATCGACCTGGCGTGGGGTGAAGTCGCTGATCGACCAGACGGATTTCCGCCAAAACGTGCGCATCGAACTGTTGGATATCAGTAAAGAACATCTGGTACAGGACTTCGAGGACGCGCCGGAAATTGCCCAGAGTGGCCTCTACCTGCATACCTACACCCAGGAGTACGACACGCCGGGCGGCGAGCCCATCGCGGCCGCCATCTCCAACTACGAATTTGACCGCAGCCCCCAGGACATTGCCCTGCTGCGCAATATTTCCAAAGTGGCGGCGGCTGCCCATATGCCGTTTGTGGGGGCTGTCGGGCCGGCATTCTTTGGCAAGGCGTCCATGGAAGAAGTGGCCGCGATCAAGGACATCGGCAATTACTTTGACCGTGCCGAATACATCAAGTGGAAGTCGTTCCGTGACAGTGACGATGCGCGCTACATCGGCCTGACGATGCCGCGCGTGCTGGGGCGGCTGCCCTATGGTCCCGACACCGTTCCCGTACGCAGTTTCAACTACATCGAAAGCGTCAAGGGACCGGATCACCACAAGTACCTGTGGACCAACGCCTCTTTTGCGTTCGCCGCCAACATGGTCAAGAGCTTCATCGCCAATGGTTGGTGCGTGCAGATCCGCGGGCCGCAGTCGGGTGGCGCGGTGACGGAGTTGCCCATTCACTTGTACGACCTGGGTACTGGCAACCAGGTGAAGATTCCTTCGGAGGTGATGATCCCGGAAACCCGCGAATTCGAATTTGCCAACCTGGGGTTTATCCCACTGTCCTACTACAAGAATCGCGATTATGCGTGCTTCTTTTCTGCCAACTCCGCGCAGAAACCCGCCCTGTACGACACCGCCGATGCCACGGCAAACAGCCGCATCAACGCGCGCCTGCCCTACATCTTCTTGCTGTCGCGCATCGCCCATTACCTGAAGTTGATCCAGCGCGAAAACATCGGCACCACCAAAGACCGGCGCCTGCTGGAACTGGAGCTGAACAAATGGATTGGCGGGCTCGTCACCGAAATGACCGATCCCGGCGATGACCTGCAGGCTTCGCACCCGCTGCGCGAGGCGAAGGTGACGGTGGAGGACATTGACGACAACCCGGGCTTCTTCCGCGTCAAGTTGTACGCCGTACCGCATTTCCAGGTGGAGGGCATGGACGTGAACCTCTCGCTGGTTTCGCAAATGCCCAAGGCCAAGGCCTGAGTCAATCGTAGGGAAACGATGCCATGAAGATCGATCGCCCACTGTGGGCCAGCGGCGTATTGCTGTCGGCGCAGCAATTTCAGCAACAGGCACGTTGGGAGGCCTGGGCCCACGAACAGCTCGCTCAGCTGAGCCTGGTGCACCCCTGGGGTGTCCAGGCGGTCGGGTTTGATCTGGACGCCTTGCGCCTGGGCAAACTCAAGGCCACCCAATTGTGCGTACGCCTGCCTGACGGTACGTGGGTCGATACCGACGCTGTGGACCGCCTGCCGCCGGCCTTGGAGTTGGCCCGGTCGCTGGCCGATGGGGTTCCAGAAGTGCTGGTGCACGTGGCGTTGCCGCTGGAACAGGCCAATGGCAGCAACTGCCTGTTTGACGGTGGCAGCCCCGACCGGCCGACCCGCTATCGCCAGGACTGGCGTGAGGTCCAGGATCTCTACGCCGATGAGAAACAGTCCATCGGCGTGCTGGAGCACACCCTGAGCCTGCGCCTGCACAATGATGACAACGCTGATTACGTCACCTGTCCCGTTGCGCGCCTGGCCCGCGACGGGCAGGGCGCCTGGCGCCTTGACCCGGTCTATGTGCCGCCGCTGCTGAGCTTTGCGGCACACCCTGGCTTGCTGCGCCAGCTGGACAACCTGTTGACGCAATTGGCCGCCAAACGGCAACGGCTCATGGGCATGCGGCGTGAGAGCAACCAACGCATGGCCGACTTTGCCGTGGCCGACGTTTCGCTGTTCTGGCTGCTCAATGCGCTGAATACCTATCAGCCGGTGCTTGCCGACCTGCGGGACTTTCCAGCCAGGCACCCCGAGCAGGTCTACGGGGAACTTATCAAGCTCGCAGGCAGCCTGCTGACGTTTTCATTGGAACACGATCTCGACAAGGTGCCGGCCTACCGTCACGACCAGTTGGAAGCGGTGTTCGCGCCGTTGATGAACACCCTCTCGTCGTTGCTGGAAGCCAGCCTGCCGTCGCGGGTGGTTGCCCTGGAGCTGGAGGTGCATGGCGCCAATCGTTGGCAGGTCAAGTTGAACGACCCGCGCCTGCGCGAGCCTGACGGCGCGGATTTCTACCTGTCGGTGCGCAGCCGCCTGCCGGCTGCGCAGTTGCAGGAGCAATTCCCGCAGCTGTGCAAGGTCGGCACACCGGACGAGGTCGATTACCTGATAAATGCGGCACTCGACGGTGTGCCCTTGCTGGCGCTCGCGCATGTGCCGGCGGCGATTCCACTGCGGCTGGAAAACCAGTATTTCGCGCTCAATTTCGCCCATCCGAAAGGGCAGGCGGTATTGGCCGAAGGGGTGTGTGCGTTCTACGTCCCCAGCACATTGGTCGAGGCCAAACTCGAACTGTTTGCGGTGTTGCGCACATGAGCCGGGTCAATCCAAATGGGCGCAGCGTATTGCCTGCGGACATCGATGAGCTGTTGCAGGACACCTATCTACTGGTGGTCGAGTTGCGCCAGGGCGCTTTCACCGAGGGTCAACCGCCGCTGTGGCCGCTGTGCATCGAGCAGGTCGAACGGGTGCGGCAGCGGCTCGCATCGGCGGGCATGGCCCCGCGCGACATCGACTACATCTCCCACGCGCAATGCGCGTTGCTGGACGAGACGGTGCTCACCTTTGCGAAAAAAGACGATCAGGCGGCGTGGGCAAAACCGCTCCAGGCCGAGTTTTTCAACCACCATCAGGCGGGCGAGTTCTTATACGAAGACATGCAGGCCGTATTAGGCGAGCCCGCGCCTGATCGCCAGGTCCTGACGGTGTTCCAGCGCGTGCTGATGCTCGGGTTCCAGGGCCGTTACCGTGACCCGAACGACCCCGAACGTGAACGCCTGTTGAACGCGCTCAACGCTCAGGTTGCGCCCTTGCGGCCCAGCCAGGGCCTGATTACCCAGGCGCGTGGTGGCGTGGGTTCGGGGCTAGGCTGGCTGCAGTCGCCGTTGATGCATGTGCTCGCTGCCGCCGTGGTGTTGGCGGCGATGTGGTGGGGGTTGGATCAACTGTTGAGCGACACGGTTGTTTCGCTCTTGCCTGATAACGCGTGAGGACCAGATGAGCATCACTTCTCACCGTGTGCTTATCCTGTGGGCTGGGGGATTGCTCCTGGCGCTGCTGGCCATCATTCCACTCGCCGTCGGGTCGCGCGCCACTGGGGTCTTGCTCGGGCTGAGTGGCATCGGCGTGGCCTGGGTCGCCGTGAACCGCAGGGCCGCCGCGTTGCGCGCATCCGTGCCGCTTGACGATACGGCCGCCTTGCCTGCGGCGTCCTTCCGGCATCCCGTGGTGCTGGTCTGTGGCGATGGGCTCGATGCACTGTTTGGCCCGGTCGCTGCCGAGCGCCTGGCTCTGCGGGTGATCCCTTCGGGTTGTTATGTGCGCGTGCCAAGCCTGGAACAATTACCGGCGATCAGCGACGCCATCCTCGCATTGCGTGCCGGTTGGGGCGCTCAACTTTGCGTGATGTTTGTCGTCAACCCCAGTGCCCATGGTGACAGCGCTGCGCTGCTGGGCCGGGTGCGAGCCTTTGGCTACCAGGCCGCCCTGGCGCGCAAGCGTGGGATCGCGCTGCCGCTGTTGCTGGTGAGTTACCTGCAAACCTCGCAAGGTGCCGCTCCGTGGTTCAGTTGGGAGCAGGGCGAGGTCCAGGCCCGCGCCCGGGACCACGACCAGTGCGCCACGCTGGACGAGTGGCAGCAGCAAGCCGTTGATACGCCCACCCGCGCCGCACGCCTGCACGCCTGCATTCAACTGAACAGTGTCGCGCAATGGCTGCACGATGGGGTGTTGCCCAGCCTCGGTCAGCACGACACGAATGCAGCCTGTGTGTGTGCGATCAAAATGGTCCCGGCGCTTGCCCATGCAGTGGAAGGGAACCTGTGGTGCCAATGGCTTGCGCAGAAGGTGGCGCTGGTTGACCGCCGGGTGAGCGATGCAAACGCGGCATTGCCCTTTCCTGATGCGTTGCTCGGCGCGTTCAAGCGCGGCGCCGTGTACACGTCACTGCAACGTGCCAGCGTCGTGGCGTTGTGGTTATGGGTGATCGCCAGCGCCGTTGCACTGGCCAGTTCCGCTTGGCAGAACACCCTCTTGCTGCGCCAGGTCAGTGATGACCTGCGACGTTATACCTCGATCCCACCGCCAACACACCGTGAGCAACGCGCATTCCTGCTGCGTGAAGACGCCATCACCGCGCTGCGTCATACGGCCCGGCGCCTGGACACCTACTACCGGCAGGGCGAGCCCCTGGCCCTGGGGCTGGGCCTGTATCGCGGCGAGCATTTGCGCGCGCCTCTGCAGGCCGTGTTGGCCGCACATGTCGAGCCGCCAATGACTGTCTTGCCTACGGGGCCGGCCCGTGTGGTGCGGCTGGACAGCCTGTCGCTGTTTGCCAGCGGCAGCGCCCGGCTCAAGCCGGGTTCGACCAAGGTCCTGATCAACGCGCTGGTGGACATCAAGGCGCAGCCCGGCCTGCTGATTGTGATCGCCGGGCACACCGATGCGACCGGCGACGCCGAGAAAAATCTTCGACTTTCCTACGCCCGCGCCGCTGCCGTCCATGGCTGGATGCAGCAAATGGGTGGAATTCCCGACAGCTGCTTTGCCGTGCAGGGGGTCGGCGCCAGCCAGCCGATTGCAAGCAACGACACTGACGCGGGGCGCGCCGCCAACCGCCGCGTCGATATCCGTCTGGTGCCTGAGCCGGGAGCGTGTTCGCACCCGGCCCAGGTGCCGGACAGGCAACCCCCTGTCGCCTATCGCGACGTTTGATTCCCAAGAAAAGGAGCTTCACATGGCAATTCCCGTTTACCTCTGGCTACAAGACGACGGCGGCGCTGACATCAAAGGTTCGGTGGATGTGCAAAAGCGCGAGGGCAGTATCGAAGTGATCGCCCAGGACCACAGCCTGTACATCCCGACGGACAACAACACCGGCAAGTTGACCGGGACGCGGGTGCACACCCCGTTCCTGTTCTGCAAGGAGATCGATGCTTCCAGCCCGTACCTCTACAAAGCCGTCACCACCGGACAAACCCTAAAGAGTGCCGAGTTCAAGTGGTACCGCATCGACGATGCGGGGCAGGAAGTCGAGTACTTCATCACCAAGCTGGAGCAAGTCAAGGTGGTGAAGGTCGCGCCGAAAATGCATGACGTCAAAGACCCCGGCAAGGAGAAACACAACCACCTTGAGCAGGTTGAGTTGCGCTACGAGAAGGTCACCTGGACCTACAAGGACGGCAACATCATTCACTCCGATGCCTGGAGCGAACGCCAAAGCGCTTGATGGAGGTGATCGGTTGAGCGTTCGCGCGCGGGCGCTCAGCCGAACACATCGCGCCTCAAGACTGACGACACCACCCGCCCCTTGGCGAGGACCTATTTCATATGGCTCATGATTCCACCCGTTTGCTGCGGCGACTCAACCCCTACTGCGCCCAGGCGTTGAGTGCGGCAGCCTCGTTGTGCCACGGCAGTGCGCACGCGCAGATCACCATCGAGCACTGGCTGCTCAAGCTGCTGGGCCAGGGGGAGGGCGACCTGACGGTCATCGCGCGGCGTTACGAGTGGGATCTGGACGCGCTGTGGCATGGCTTGCTTGAGCACCTCGACAGCCTGCCACGCAGCATGCAGGGCAAGCCGCAGTTGTCCGAGCCTTTACAGCAGCTCATCAGGAATGCCTGGCTGCGCGCCTCGCTCGACGACAACCACGACAGCCTGCGCTCGGCACACCTGCTCGGGGCCTTGATGGAGACGCCCAGCCTGTTGGCCTGCGAAGCCGCATGGCCGATGCTCAGCCTCAGTCAGGCGCAACTGCAGCGCTTGATGGTGCTGCTGGATCAAACGTCTGAGGAGCGCCCCGCGTTGAAGAGTGCCCCTGAACCGGTCGCCATTGAACCGACGCAACATACCGCAGGGCAGGCAACGCTCGACCGGTTCACCCAAGACCTCACCGCCAAGGCTGCACAAGGCAAGATCGACCCAGTGTTTGGCCGTGACGATGAGATCCGCCAGGTCATCGACATCTTGAGTCGGCGGCGGAAAAACAACCCGCTGCTTGTCGGCGAGCCTGGCGTTGGCAAAACCGCCTTGGTGGAAGGCCTGGCATTGAACATCGCCCAGGGGAGGGTGCCCGACAGTCTCAAGTCCGTCTGCGTACGCACCCTGGACCTGGGCTTGTTGCAAGCAGGCGCCGGTGTCAAAGGCGAGTTCGAGCAGCGCCTGAAAAACGTCATCGATGCCGTGCAACAGTCCGAGATCCCCGTGTTGTTGTTTATTGACGAGGCCCACACCCTGATCGGCGCCGGCAACCAGGCCGGCGGTGCCGACGCGGCCAATCTGCTCAAGCCGGCCTTGGCCCGTGGTGAATTGCGCACCATCGCCGCGACCACCTGGAGTGAATACAAGCAGTACTTCGAGCGCGACGCGGCCCTCGAAAGACGCTTCCAGATGGTCAAGGTCGATGAGCCGGACGACGCCAACGCCAGCCTCATGTTGCGCGGCCTGAAGTTGCGCTACGCCAGCCATCACGGCGTGCATATCCAGGACGCGGCGGTGCAGGCGGCGGTGAGCCTGTCGCGGCGCTACCTCACCGGGCGTCAACTGCCGGACAAAGCGGTGGACCTGCTGGATACCGCCAGCGCCCGTGTGCGCATGAGCCTGGACTGTGAGCCGCAAGCGCTTGTGCGTCTGCATGCCCGTTGTATGGCGTTGGCGTTGGAGCGCCAGGCACTGGAGCAAGACCAGGCCCTCGGTGGCGAGGGCGTCGACGAACGCCTGGCGTTGATTGACGCGCAGTCCACTGATTTGCAACGTGAGTACGCCGTACTGAAACAGCAGTACCGGCAAGAGCGCCAGTTGATCGAGCAACTGCTTGAAACGCGCCAAGCGCAGCCGTTGCAGCGGGACAAATGTGCACGGTTGCAACAACAACTGCACGGCATTCAAGGCACTCAGCCGTTGCTGTCACTGGATGTCGATGTGCGCAGCGTGGCGCACGTCGTCGCCGATTGGACCGGGGTGCCGCTGGGCAGCCTGCTCATGGACGAACACACCCACCTCTTGGCACTGGAACAACAATTGGCACAACGCGTGATCGGCCAGGCCCCAGCGCTCAACGCGTTGGCGCAACGGCTGCGCGCAGCCAAGACCGGGCTGACCCATGAGCATGCGCCGCTGGGGGTATTCCTGCTGGTGGGCACCAGCGGCGTGGGTAAAACCGAAACCGCCCTGGCCCTCGCCGACAGCCTGTTCGGCGGTGAGAAATCATTGATCGCCCTGAATTTTTCCGAGTATCAGGAAGCCCACACTGTCAGCCAACTCAAAGGCTCGCCGCCTGGTTACGTCGGTTATGGCAAGGGCGGTGTCCTGACCGAGGCCGTGCGGCAGCGGCCCTACAGTGTCGTGCTGCTGGACGAAGTCGAAAAGGCCCACCGCGACGTGCTCAACCTGTTCTATCAAGTGTTCGACCGCGGCTTCATGCGCGATGGTGAAGGGCGCGAGATCGACTTTCGCAACACCGTCATCCTCATGACCTCCAACCTCGGCAGCGATCTCTTGCACAACTGCTTGCAAGCCCAACCCGACGCCCCCGACAGCGTGCTGCACGAACAACTGCGGCCAATCCTGCGGGAGCACTTCCAGCCGGCGTTGCTCGCACGGTTCCAGACCTTGATCTATCGCCCGCTGCAAGCCGAGGCACTCAAGCGCATCGTCGCGCTCAAGTTGGCCCGGGTGGCCAAGCGCCTGCGCGTGCACTACGACCTCGACTGCCGGCTGGGCGACTCACTCAACGACGCCCTGGTTGCCGCCTGCCTGCTGCCGGACACGGGGGCACGCAACATCGACAGCCTGCTCAACGAGCAGATCCTGCCTGTACTCAGCCAGCAACTGCTGGAACGGCGGGCGGCGCAACAGCGCTGCCAAAGCGTCAGTCTTGAGTACAGCGAAGCAGACGGCATCAGCCTGAGCTTCACCGATGGCGATCCTGCCTCTCAAACCGTCGTCCTGGAGGCCTGAGGATGAGTGTTTTCTTCGATCACAGCCGGCACACAGTGTGGGTGAGCAAGGTTGCAGCGCAGCTTGACGTCTTGGCCTTCAAGGGCGAGGAACGGCTCAGCCAGCCTTTTAGCTACCGCGTGGAGTTCACCAGCACCGACCTCGACCTCGCCGCTGACTCCATGCTTGGCAAAACGGCCAGCTTCAGCCTGCACGCCCCACCGCAAAAACTGCCGCTGCTGAGCTTGACGC
>NZ_JANLGL010000146.1:0-15335 GCF_024655625.1 Pseudomonas sp. 18.1.10 | reverse complement strand
GGTGTGTCAGTACCAGATGAGTCGACTGATACACCGCATTCGCGAGCAAGCCCGCTCCCACACAAGCCAGCTCCCACATTTACATCTTCAGTGTGTTCGAAAGATCAGCGATAGATGTCTTCTCGGGTCCACGGCAGCTCATGGCTACCATCCCCATGGGGTTTCACCGCCAGAATCTGATGCAAATTGATCCAGCCCCGCGCAAACGCATACGCACACCCCGCCAGGTACAACCGCCAAATCCGCAACGCCTGCTCCGGCACCATCTTCGCCGCCGCTTCCAGGTTGTCCTCCAGGCGCTCGCTCCAATGGTCCAGCGTGCGTGCGTAGTGCAGCCGCAGGCTTTCCACATCGACCACTTCCAGCCCGACTTCACTGATTTCAGCGGTCATCATCGCCAAATGCGGCAGTTCGCCGTTGGGGAACACGTAGCGCTCGATAAAGTCTCCGGCTCCACGGCCCACTGGGCGGCCGTCCGTGTGTTTGGCGGTGATGCCGTGGTTCATCACCAGGCCGCCTTCACGCACCGCGCCAAACAGGGTCTGGCAATACTGCGCCAGGTTGGCGTGGCCGACGTGTTCGAACATGCCCACGCTCACCACTTTGTCGAAGCGACCGTCTTGCGGCAGGTCGCGGTAATCGAGCAGTTGCAGGTCCACCTGGTCGTCCAGGCCTTCGGCCTTCACCCGCTCGCGAGCCAGGGCCAGTTGTTCCTTGCTCAGCGTGATGCCAAACACCTTGACCCCAAACTCCCGCGCGGCAAACCGCGCGAGCCCACCCCAGCCACAGCCGACGTCGAGCAAATACTCGCCCGGCTGCAAGCGCAACTTGCGGCACAGGTGGCGGAATTTGTCTTGTTGGGCCTGGTCGATGGATTCGCTGCCGGTTTCGAAGTAACCGCAGGAGTACGCCATGTCCTGGTCCAGCCACAGCTGGTAGAACTCGTTGGACAGGTCGTAATGGTAGGAAATCGCCGCGGCGTCTGTGGCCTTATCGTGGATCGAGCGCACCGGACGCGTTTCTTCGTCGTCCTCCACTAGGGCATGACTCAATTCGTCACACACCCGGATCACTTCGCTGATAGAGCCTTCCAGCTCCAGTTTGCCCTCGATAAAGGCTGCGCCCAGTGAATTGAGCGTCGGATGGGTCAATTGCGGCACGACCGTGGGGTCCTTCACCACGATGGTCACACTGGGCTCGGGGCCCAAGTTGAATTCATGGCCATCCCAGAGTCGAAGACGCAGCGGCAGCTGAAGATTCTGTAAGGCCGGTGGAAGTTGCGCGAGCATGAGTAGTCCCCCCTTGTTTCAGACGTCTGAAAACAGGGTAGACCATCCCGGGACAAGTAGGAGGCTATCGATCTGACAGCCCATCGCTATGGCCGCAGCGCTCAAGCAACCCCTCTTCGATCCACTGTTTCAACCATGTAACGGCCTGCAGCGGTGCGCCCTCGGCATACGTGATAGCCAAATGCTCACAGAGTTCTGAAAAACTCCAGCCGGTGGTCACCATGCCTGCCAGGGCGCAGGCTTCCTTGGGTTGCAGGCTGCGGTAACGGCACACGTTCTGGTGACGCCACACCAGGCAGATTTGCGCCGGGGCCAGCGCCGCGCTGCCGGGAAAATCCGCTTCTTCCTTACTCGCACGCCAGATCGCCAGCGTATTGAAGTGGCAAAGCACCTGCTGCACCGAGGGCGCCAGGGTGAACTGCAAACCCGGCCAATCCTGGGGCGGCAATAGCGCCATGTCATCCAGGCTCAGCGGCTCGCCCTGGGGCGCATCAAAGGCCAGGGTGAACGCCCACTCCAACCGTGCCAACTCCGCCAGTGGCGCGCTCTGCTCCTCCAGCAAATGCTCGACGATAAAAGCCGCAAAGCGTTTGCCCAGCCAACGCAGGCTGTAATGGGCCGACGGATAACGGCGCACATAAGCCTCGGTGAGCAGCGCGAATTCCTCATCCCCCAACCAGTACCAGATAGCGCCGAAGTCATTGCGCAACACTTCCTGCAAGCGCGCCCGGTAGGCGTTGTGGTAGATCGCCAGGCCGGTGTCCACATCCAGCGTTGGCCCGCCCAGCAACGTCGCGGCAAAGCCACTGTTGGCCAGCGGGGTTTCAGCTAGCAGATGCTGCTCAAAGGCCAACTGCCAATCGGTCAGGCGCATAGCGGCCTCCTGGCAAGGGCAACGGCCCCCAGTTCTCGGGCCTTGCCCAGCTCGGTGAGCAGTTCTTCAAACGGTGGGAAATGATCGTCGCGCTCCAACAGCGTCGACACCGGCCCGAAGTGTTCCAGGGTCCGTTGATACAGCGCCCACACCGGGTCGCACACCGGGTGGTCATGGGTATCGACCACATAGTCGCCGTAGTCCATATGCCCGGCCAGGTGCAGTTGCCGGATACTTTCCGGCGGCAGATTGCGAATAAACGTCCAGGCATCGAAGCCGTGGTTACGCGAACTCACATACACATTGTTCACATCCAGCAACAGCTGGCAGCCCGACAAGTGGGCCAGGGCATTAAGGAATTCCCACTCGGTAAACTCATCCGCCTTGGCGCGCACATAACTGGAGACATTTTCCAGCACCAGCGGGCGCTGCAACACGTCCTGCACTTGGCGTACACGGGCGGCGACGTGGTAGAGACTTTCTTCGGTGTAAGGCAGGGGCAACAGGTCATGCAACTGGTGCGCGCTGCCACGGCTCCAGCACAGGTGATCGGACACCCACGCGGGCTGGATGCGCTCGGCCAGCTGCTTGATCTGCTTCAGGTAATCGAGATCGAGGGCATGGGGCCCGCCGATGGACAGGGACACGCCATGCATCACCAAGGGATAACGCTCGGCGATGGCGTCCAGGTAGTACAAGGCTTTACCGCCCTGCACCAGATAATTTTCGGAGATCACTTCGAACCAATCCACGGCCGGCGACTGTTCAAGGATCTGCTGGTAGTACTCGCTGCGTAGACCCAGGCCGTAACCGAGGCTTGCAAGGGCAGTGGACATAAGACACTCCTGGGCAAAGTGTCCGCAGCGGCGGTAGGCAACCGCTGCGGGTGCACTCGATTACTCGCCGACTTTGCCGCCAGCCGCATCGCAGGCGGCCTTGGTCATGGCCTTGAAGCCGTGGCCCTTGCAGACAGCCTGGCCCTTGCAGGCGTTTTCAGCGGTCTTGCAGTCGTTCATGCCTTTGCAGGAGGTCACGCCGTAGCAGTGAACAGGCGCGTCGGCGGCTTGTACCTGGGTGGCGACACCGGCAAACATTGTGGCGGCAGCGATAGCCAGGGCAGCACCGGAAACGGCGTTCTTGATGTTCATTGTTGTATTCCTCATATCAGTAGGGTGTCGGTCTGCACGGATTGTTCAGTCTCGACACACCACTAGAGAGAGGTCCCCGCCTGGCGTTACAGCACTCGCGAAAATTTATTCTTCGAGCTTCGACAAAGGCTCCTGAAAGCGCAGCAAACGCCCGGCATTGCCCAGTACCAGCAACGTGCTGAGGTTATGCAACACCGCTGCAATCATCGCCCCGGCGGCGCCCAGCCAGCCAAATGCAGCGAATACGACGATGGCCAGCGTCCAGCCCAGGCCGATGACCACATTGACCTGCAACGTCTGCCGGCACTGGCGACTCAAGCGCACACAGGTGCCCAGGCGCCGCAGGTCGCTGCCGATCAGCACCACGTCCGCCGAGGCCAGCGCGATGTCCGCGCCGCCCGCGCCCATCGCCACGCCCACTACCCCGGCCTTGAGCGCCAGGGAATCGTTGATGCCGTCACCCACCACCATCGGGCGGAAACCGCTGCCGATCTCCCCCAGCACGCGGTTGAGCTTATCTTCCGGCAGCGCCTGCGCCTCGACATCGCTGATGCCCACGTCCCGCGCCAGGCTGTCGGCGACGCTTTGGCGGTCGCCGGTGAGCAGCAACTGACGGCCCAGGCCAAGCTCGCGCAGTTCTTGCAGCGCCTGGCGGGCCTCGGGTTTGACGCTGTCGGCCAGCAGCAGCCAGGCGAGGAACCTCCCGTCCAGCGCCAGCCCGGCAATCGGGCCGTCGTGGTTCGGCACCGGTGTGGTGACGATCCCCAGTTGCGCGAACAACTCCGGCCGCCCCAGCGCCGCTTCGCCCTGTGCGGTCTGCGCCACCACACCAAGGCCCTGGCGCTCACGGATATCCGTCAGCACCAGCAGTTGTTCCTGCGTGGCCAGCCCCGCCAGTGCCCGGCTGACCGGGTGGCTGCTGGCCGAACCGAGGCTCGCGGCAAGATTGAGCAACACCTGCCGGTCCGGCGCCGCGGTTTCGATGGATTGCAGGCGCAGGGTGCCAAAGGTCAGGGTGCCGGTCTTGTCCACGACCAACGAGGTCAAGTCCGCCAGTTCTTCCAGGAACGCCGAGCTGCGAATCAGAATCCCATGGCGCGCCGCCACCGCAATCCCGGCAATCGCCGTGGCCGGCGCCGACAGCACCAACGCACACGGACACGCCGCCACCAGCACCGCGAGCATCGCCTGCGCATCGTTGGTGACAAACCAGGTGACCGCCGCCAGCAGCAACACCAACACCATGTAACTGCCGGCGTAACGCTCCAGCAGCCGCGTGATCGGTGGCTTGGAACGCTCGGCGTTCTGCATCAGCGCGATGACTTTGCCCAGGGTCGATTCGTTGCCGGTGCGGGTCACTTCCAGGCGCAGCAGGCCGTCGAGGTTGATCGCCCCGCCAAACACCTGCACGCCGACACTCGCTTCCAGCGGCACCGACTCGCCGGTAATCGGCGCCGTGTCCAGGCTCGCCTGCCCGGACAGCACCACGCCATCGGCGGGCACGCGGTCGCCGGCGCGCACTTCGACGATATCGCCGGTGTGCAGCGTGCCGTTGTCCACTTCGACAATGCTGCCGTCGGCCTGCACCAGGCGCGCGTGGCTGCGGGTCAGTTTGCCGAGGGCGTGGATCGCCTCCTGGGAGCCGATCACGCTGCGCTCTTCGAGCACATGGCCGAAGATCATGATGATCGGCAACAGCGCGGCGGTCAGCAGATCACCGGTGGCCCAGGCGCCGAGCATGGCCAGGGCGATCAGTTGGTCGGTGATCCCATGCAGGCTGGGAAAGCGCAGGCTGTACCACGCCGAGCGCATCACCGGCACCGCCACCAAGAGCGACGCGACACCCAGCAGCAACTGGCTCACGCCGCTTTGGTCGGGCGCCAGCCAGCGCCACACCAGGCCCAACACCAGCAAACCGAGGGCCAACATGGCCAGGGTCAATTGCCGCGCAGCACTGCGCTGCTCGGCGGAGGTCAGCATGGGTGCGCTCATTGTTCGGCTCCCTGAATAATCAAGCGGGAGTCGTCTTTAGGATCGACCGTGGTCACGGAACCCGCCTGGCCGAGGATCTTCGGCAGGCGCTCGCGGTACAGGCGCAGCAGCAAGCCCGGGTCTTTGACTTGGGCGAGGCTGGCGACCGTGGCGGTTTGCGCCTGGGCATTGGCCAACCGCTCGCTGGCCTGGGCGTGGGCGACTTGCACCACGCGGTCGGCCTGCTGGGTGGCGGCCTGGGTGAGTTTTTCGGCGTCGGTGCGTGCGTTGGCCACGGCTTTGTCGGCCTGTTGGCTGGCGGTCAGCACGGCGTTGAAAGCATTCACGGCCGGGCTTGGCAGGCTTGATTGCACATCCACGCGGGTGACTTCGATGCCCAGGCCCAAGCCCGTCGAGGTCAACTCCGCGAGGCGCTTGTTGATGCCCTGCACCAAGTCACCGCGCAAGCGTTCGCGGCGCTCGGCGGCGCCGTTGTCGGTGCCGATCAGCTCGGGGCGCGCCACCAGGATCGTGTCCAGGTCGCGGGCCGCCGTGAGGGCCACGGCGCTGCGGGTCACCAGGCGATCCAGGGCGGGCAACACATGCGCGCCCTGCAACACAAACGCGTAAGGCTCGGTGACCTTGTAGAACACCCGCACATCCAGCTGCACCACGCCGGCATCGCCGGTCAGCAGGTAACCGGAACCGGCCAGGGCGTCGCTCAACGGCGTGGCAAAACTGGCCACGCGATCGGCCTGGATCGCCGCCTCGGAGCGCAACAGATTCTCCACCCGCCGTTCGATCACACGGTCGGCAGCCGGCAACAAGACCACCTGTTCGAAGGGTTGCGGCCAGGCCAGCAGCAAGCCGGCATTCTGGATACGGTCGAGGGCGCCGAAGTGCAGGACCACGGCGCGGTTCTGCGGGTCGATCTGGCGCACATTGGAAAACGCCCAGGCCAACGCGGCCAACACGGTCACCGCGTACAGCGCCATGAACGTCAGGCGCCCGGCCTGGATCCACGGGCTGTCCGGGCTGTCACGTTCGGTCATGGCTGGACGTCCTTGGGCCCATCCACCAAGGCGCGGAACGGCGCGGCATCGGTGCGCAGGATGATCTTGGTGCCCGGCGTCACGACCGTGCCCAAGGTATCCAGCGAACGCAGCAGGTTATACAACTGCGGGTTGCCGGCGTAGGCGCGGCCGTAGATCTGCGCGGCTTCGACCCGCGACTGCGCTTCGATATCGGCGGCTTTCACCGTGGCATCGGCCTGCACGATGCGCGCGTCGCGCTCGGCGGCAGAACGGATCTGCGCCGCTTCACGCTTGCCCACGGCGGTGCGTTCGGTGGCGATGGTCTCGCGCTCGGCGCGCATGCGGTCGACGGTGGCGGAGAGTGTCACCGACGGCAAGGTCAGCCGTTCGATACCGACCTGGGCCACGCGCACGCCATAGGTGGTGAGCAATTGTTGATCAATCTGCTGGCGCAACTGCGCCTCGAAATCGGCAATGCGCACCTGGCTGGCATCGGTGTTAATCAGGCTCGACAGGTCAAAGCTGGCCGCCGTGGTTTCCAGCGCGGAGCCGACAAAGGTGCGGATCTGCCGCGCCGCTTCATCCGGCTGGTTCTGCACCGCGCGCATAAAGCGCTGCACGTTGTCGGCATCGCCCTGCACCTGCCACGCCACGTACGCCTGCACGATGATGCGCAGGCCATCGCGGGTGCCCACGTCCTGCAAGCCGCTGGAGGTGGTGCGCAGGCGCAAGTCCACCGGGATCGCCGCTTCGAACGGCGCCGGCCAACGCCAGCCCAGGCCCGGCTCCAACAGCACCCGCGCCGGGTTGCCGAAACGGGTAATCACCGTGGCTTCGCCGGAGCGCACTTGCACCAGGCTCGCCGCCGCAACCGCAAACAGCACCAGCAACAGCGCCCAGGCCATGCGCCGCCAAGGAAATGGGCCAGCCACTTGCCCGTCACCGTGATGATGGTGGTGATGGCCATGATGATGACCGTGATCGTGAGAATGAGCGCTCAACAGACCGACTCCTTATTGAACGGCTTTGCGCGGCAGCGACGGATCGGCCGGCAAGGTAAAAGAACGCAGATCGATCGTCGGCGCGCTGTCGGCGCCCAGGCGATGATCCAGAATCAGCAATTTGGCGTGGGCCAGGCCCTGGCTGAGTTGGCCGAGGTACTGCTCCAGCACGAAGGCTTTGCCAGCGGTGGCGTAGGCCTTTTGTTCGGCGGCGAAACGCAGGTCGGCGGCTCTGGCGCCCGCATTCACTTCGCGCGCCGTGGCGGTGGCCTGGTCGCGGGCGGTACTGGCTTGCAGCAACGCCAGGTTGGTCTGCTCGCTGGCTGCACCGCGCTCGCGGGAGATCAGGGCCTGCGCACCGATCTGCGCGGCTTGCACGCCGTGGTAAGCGTTGGCAGCGCCAGCCGGTGGGTGGATCGCTTCAACGACGGTGGCGAGGATTTCCACGCCGCTGTCGAGGCTGTGCAAGTCGGCTTGCACGGCGCGGCCGATTTCGTCGGCGAGGCTGGTGCGCTGCTCGCCGAGCAATTCGTCGAGGGTGCGCGAGGCAAAGTCGTGCACCAGGATGCGGCTGGCGGTGCTGCGGATCAGGGTCGGCACATCCGCGCTGTTATAGGTGGCGGCGAGCGCGGCGTGGTCGGTGAGGCCGATGCGGTAGACGAAACGCACATCCATGTTGACGATCTGGAAGCTCTGCTTGTCGCCGCTGCTGCTGGCAATGACCTGGGATTTGTCATTCACGTGGCTGGCGTCCCACAAGCGGTTGGCGATCAACGGCGCCGGGCCTTCGGCGGCGGCCAACTCCGGGGCGGCGGCTTCGCTGACGCTGGTGGCCAGTTCATGCACCACGCCGTTTTCCACGTTGATGACACGGCCCAGCGGCCACGGCAAACCGGCGTGCAGGCCGGGGCCGAACACCTCGACGGGTTTGCCGAAGCGCTCATAAATCCCACGCCCTTGCAGGGGCACTTCATGCACACCGGTCAGCGCCCAACCGACCGCCAGCACCACCAGCAACACCGGCAGAAACGCCCGGCGCATGTAGGTAAACGCCCAGATCTGACGCAGGTCGATACCGAAGCGGTTGTGCAATTCGTGCTGCAAGGCGAGCAAGGGTTGTGGCGGCCAGCGCAACAGCCCGGCGATGAAGCTTTGCGCCATCAGACGCGGTTCGAGGCGTGGCTGGCGCGGGCTGAAGAGTGAGAGCACGGCTCTTAATAGAAACTCCACAGCGACCAGCGCTGGCAACAGACCGATCAACACCGCCAGGCGCAACGGCCAGACCGATTCAGCACCCGCAAACAGCAGGCAAATCGCGCTAATCAACAGGCAGATAATCGCCACACGGCTCAATTGCGCCAGTTGGGAAGCTTCCGGCCATTGCGCGGCGGTTTCCTGGGCAAGGCGGCGTTCGAACACCAGCAAGCCGAACGCCAAGGCCAGCGCCAAGGCGGCGCCGATGCTGGCGGATTGACCGACAGCGGCGGCGGGCAACGCCAGGTTCCAGAACTCGACAATGCTGACCAGCGCCAACAGCGACCAACCGCCGAGCCACAACACCGGGGTGCCGATCTGCTTGCCGAAGCGCCCGGCCAGGCGCGCATAACGGCCGGGTTCTTCTACAGGGGCTTCCTGCGGCGGATCTTCCAGCGCCTGGGCGCGCCAATCGGCGATCCACCACACCGATTGCAAACCAGCCACCAGCAGCAACAAGGCCGAGGCGCAGTTAATCAACACCACCGGCCAGATCGACAACGGCGCGAACAGCGCGACAAACAGCGCCAGCACCCAGCCGCACACGGCCACGGCGGTCAGGCTGATCCCGGCCTGGCGCAATCGACGGGCATGGAACAGCCCTTGCTGAAAACGCGGCAGGCCTTCCACCGAAGCGCCGTCAGCTTCTAGATCCACTTGCATCCCAACACGCCCATTCGCACACAATTAGTTACGATATAACACGGGGCGTGAAATTTTTGTCCGATAAACGCTGCTTTTGAATGCAACCCAAATCCCCTGTGGGAGCTGGCTTGCCTGCGATGCTGACAACTCGGTCTTCCAGCAAAACCGAGGTGATGCAATCGCAGGCAAGCCAGCTCCCACACAAACCAGCTCCCACCTAGGTACAGCCTTGTACTCAAGAGCGTGACTAACCCCCCATAAACACGAGCCATCACTGGTGCAGCCCAGGATTAAGCGGCACACTCCAAACCAGTTTTTCGCGGGTCCACGGACAAGGAAGCGTCACCTCCCATGATTTCGATCTATCAGCTCAAGCCGCGTTTTCAAAACCTGCTGCGCCCCCTCGTGCAGCGCCTCTACGACAACGGCACCACCGCCAACCAGATCACCGTGCTGGCCGGCGTGATTTCCCTGCTGGTGGGCCTGTTGATCGCCAGCTTCGCCCACCACCTGTGGCTGTTTGCGCTGATCCCGCTGTGGATGATCCTGCGCATGGCCCTCAACGCCATCGACGGCATGCTCGCCCGGGAATTCGGCCAGCAGTCGCGCCTGGGCGCCTACCTCAATGAACTGTGCGACGTGATCGCCGACAGCGCGCTGATCCTGCCGTTTGCGCTGATCCCCGGCGTGAGCCTGGCGCCGGTGCTGCTGGTGGCGTTGCTGGCGGTGTTCAGTGAATACGCCGGGGTGCTCGGGCCGATGGTCGGCGCATCGCGGCGCTACGACGGGCCGATGGGCAAAAGTGACCGCGCCTTTGTGCTCGGCGTGCTGGCCACCGGCGTGGCCCTGGGCTGGCTCGGCGCCAGCTGGGTGGATGGGGTGATGTGGCTGGTCGCCGCCCTACTCGCCTACACCTTGGTCAACCGGGTGCGCCAGGGCCTCAAAGAAGAACAAAACTCCCCTTCTGCATAAGGATTTTGCGATGCGTGAACAACAAGCACACACCTTCAGCACCCACGATGGCGTCGAGCTGTTCTACCGCCACTGGCCGGCCACCGCGAACGACGGGCCACGCAAGGCCATCGTGTTGTTCCATCGCGGTCACGAGCATTCGGGGCGTATCGCCCACCTGGTGGATGAGCTGGACCTGCCGCAGTTCGACTTCTTCGCCTGGGACGCCCGCGGCCACGGCCAGTCCCCCGGCGAGCGCGGCGACAGCCCCAGTTTCGCCACCAGCGCCCGCGATGTGCAGACCTTTTGCGACCACATCGGCGCCACTTACGCCATCGAAGAAGAAAACTTCGCGGTCATCGCACAAAGCGTCGGCGCGGTGATCGCGGCCACGTGGGTGCACGATTACGCGCCGAAGATCCGCGCCCTGGTGCTCGCCTCCCCGGCGTTCAAGGTCAAGCTCTACGTGCCCTTCGCCCGCCCGGGCCTGGCGCTGATGCGCAAGTTTCGCGGCAACTTTTTCGTCAACAGCTACGTCAAGGCCAAGTTCCTCAGCCATGACCCCGAGCGCGTGGCGTCCTACGACAGCGACCCGCTGATTACCAAGGCGATCTCGGTGAATGTGCTGCTCGGCCTGTACGAAGCGGCCGACCGGGTTGTAGCCGATGCCCAGGCGATCCAGGTGCCGACCCAGTTGCTGGTCTCCGGCTCGGACTTCGTGGTGCATCGCAAACCCCAGCAGCAATTTTTCGACCGCCTCGGCAGCCTGAAGAAAGAGCTGCATATCCTCCCCGGTTTCTTCCACGACACCCTCGGCGAACGCGACCGCGCCACCGCCGTGAGCAGCGCCAAGCGTTTTATCCTGCAAAACTTCGCCCACCCGCTGGACCGCGCCTCGCTGCTGGACGCCGACAAGATCGGCGCCACCTGCGCCGAGTCCGAAGCCCTCGCCGCGCCGCTGCCGCGCAACTCCCTGCGCGACCTGTACTGGCGCCTGACCCGCGCCAGCATGGGCCTGGGCAAGAACCTGTCGGACGGCGTGAAGCTGGGCTTCGACACCGGCTTCGACTCCGGCAGCACCCTGGACTACGTGTACCGCAACACCCCCACCGGCAAGGGCGGGCTGGGGCGGATGATCGACACCAATTACCTCAACTCCATCGGCTGGCGCGGCATTCGCCAGCGCAAGCTGAACGTCGAGGAATTGCTGCGCCTGGCCATGGCCAAGCTGCGTGGGGATGATCGCGAAGTGCGCATCGTCGATATCGCCGCCGGCCACGGGCGCTACATTCTGGAAGCCTTGCAGGGTGTGTCGCCGCTGCCGGAATCGATCCTGCTGCGCGACTACAGCGACATCAACGTACGCGACGGTGGCGCGCTAATCCGCGAAAAAGGCCTGGGGGATATCGCCCAATTCGTCAAAGGCGATGCCTTTGACCGCGCGGACCTGGCGGCGCTGGAACCCAAGCCGACGTTGGCCGTGGTGTCCGGGTTGTATGAGTTGTTTGCCGATAACGCGATGGTCGGCGGTTCCCTGGCCGGCCTTGCCGAAGCCGTTGAGCCCGGTGGCTATCTGGTCTACACCGGGCAGCCATGGCACCCACAACTGGAATTGATTGCCCGCGCCCTGACCAGCCACCGCCAGGGCCAGGCCTGGGTGATGCGTCGGCGCAGCCAGGCGGAAATGGATCAACTGGTCGAGGCGGCGGGCTTTCGCAAGATCACCCAGCGTGTGGATGAGTGGGGCATCTTTACCGTGTCCCTGGCACAGAAGATCTGAGCATGCGCGAACCCGGCTTGTTGAAACCCGCCGTCCTCTGGCTGCTGCTGTTGGCGCCGCTGTTTTTCAGCACCTACGGCTTTGCCACCTGGGTCACCAGCCAGCGCAGCGACGTCGGCACAATGGTGTTCGGCTGGGAAACCCACATGCCGTTCTGGGCGTGGACCATCGTGCCCTACTGGTCCATCGACTTGCTCTACGGGTTTTCCCTGCTGCTGCCCAACACCCGGCATGAGTTGAAGCAGCATGCGTTGCGACTGCTCTCAGCACAGGTAATTGCCGTCAGTTGCTTCCTGATCTGGCCGCTGCGCTTCACCTTCGAACGGCCGGAGCTGGATGGCGTGTTCGGCTGGCTGTTTGCCGTGCTGGCGGGTTTCGACAAACCCTTCAACCAGGCGCCGTCGCTGCATATCGCCCTGCTGGTGATCCTGTGGGTGATGTACCAGCGCCATACCCAGGGTATGTGGCGCTGGCTGGTGCATGGCTGGTTCGCGTTGATCGGTATTTCGGTGCTGACCACTTATCAACATCACTTTATCGACTTACCCACAGGCGCCCTCGCGGGGTGGGTTTGTGTGTGGTTGTGGCCGGTGGAACACCCCAGCCCGCTGCTGAATGCGTCACTGACGCGGGACCGCAAACGCTGGCAACTGGGCGTGCGTTACGGCCTGGGGGCGTTGGTACTGGCGGTGCTGGCGTTTGTCATGAGCGGTGGCTGGTTGTGGCTACTGTGGCCGGCGTTTTCCCTGGCCTTGATCAAGGCGAACTACTTTGTGCTGGGCGCGGCGGGTTTCCAGAAGCGCGCCGATGGCCGACTGACGCCTGCCGCGCGCTGGCTGTATGCGCCCTATCTGGCAGCGGCGTGGATCAACTCGCGCCTGTGGACACGCAAACATCCACAGCCCGACCTGATTGTGGATAACGTCTGGCTTGGGCGCATTCCTACGACGCGTGAGCAAGAGCCCTTCAAGGCCATCGTCGATCTCTGCGCCGAATTGCCGATTGATCCACAGGGCCGCGTCTATCAATCCATCCCCGTGCTGGACCTGATCGCGCCGACGCCCGCCGAATGCCTGCACGCCGCTCACGCCATCGAGCGCCTGCGCACCAGTGGCCCGCTGCTGGTGTGCTGCGCCCTCGGTTATTCGCGCAGCGCCACCGCCGTGGCGGCGTGGCTGCTGCACAGCGGTCGCGCCGCGACGGTGGAAGAAGCGCTGACTATTATTCGTACAGCGCGGGCCGATGTGGTCCTGCACCCCGCTCACCGTGAAGCTTTGGAGAGTTTGCCCCATGCCCGCTGATATGGAACTCCAGGTCGTCGCCAGCCTGCTGCGCCGTGGCCGTTCGCTGGATCAGTTATCCACAGGCCTGACCCTGCTCGGCGTCCTGTTCGGCCTGGCCCAACTGTTGATGGCCAGTATTACGCCAATCTGCCTGCTGCTCAGCCTGTGGATGATTATCCTTGGCCTGCTGCAAAAGTACTGGGCGCTGCGCGTGGCCTTCGACGCCGACCTGTTCGCCCTGCTCGCCCGAGACATCGAACGCACCGCCGACCTCGATCAGGCCCTGCAAACCCTCGGCCTGCAAGCGCCCAAGCGTGCCGGCCGGCCGTGGACCGAGCGCCGTCGCGGCGCCCTCAAACTGCTGCGCAAACAAGCCTGGCTGCTGGGCGCGCAAGCGCTGCTGACCCTCAGCGTGATCCTCGCCAGCCCTTGGCTGCCTTTCGCCGGATAAGGAATTCCCATGTTCGAACCCGTGGTCGCCACGCTGATAACCTCCATGGCCCGCACCGTCACCGGCGCCCGCAGCCTGTGGCTCGGCTGCGCGCCGGTGCCGGTGCAACGCATCTACTTCGCCAACCACAGCAGCCACGGCGACTTTGTGCTGCTGTGGGCCTCGTTGCCACAGAACCTGCGCAAGTTCACGCGCCCGGTGGCCGGCAGCGACTACTGGAGCAAGAGCGCCCTGCGCCGCTACATCATCAACCGCGTATTCAACGGCGTGCTGATCGACCGCGAGCGCAAGGACCCTGTGGATAACCCTTTGCAGCCGATGCTGGCCGCGCTGGAAGGCGGCGACTCGCTGATCCTGTTTCCCGAAGGCACGCGCAACCTTGAAGACGGCCTGCTGCCGTTCAAAAGCGGCCTCTACCACCTGGCAAAAAGTTACCCACAGGCCGAACTGGTGCCCGTGTGGATAGCCAACCTCAACCGGGTCATGCCCAAGGGCCGCGTATTGCCGCTGCCGTTGTTGTGCACCACCAGCTTCGGCGCGCCGTTGCACCTGGAAGACGGCGAAGACAAGAGCGCCTTCCTCGCCCGTACCCGCGACGCCCTGCTCGCCCTCGCCCCGGAGCATTCCTGATATGCACAGCCAGACCATAATGCTGTTCGGCGGCATCGGCGCGATCCTGGTGCTCGCCTCGCTGATCGGCCTGATCCTCAAACTGCGCACCCGTGGCACCCCCAACGCGGTGATCGACAACCTCAACGCGCGCATCAACGCCTGGTGGGTGATGGTGGTGGTGATCGGCATCGCCTTCTGGCTCGGCACGGGCGCGGTGATCCTGTTGTTCTACGCGGTGTCGTTCTACGCCCTGCGCGAATTCCTCACCCTCACCCCGACCCGCCGCAGCGACTACCCGGCGCTGGTGGCCGCGTTCTACCTGGCGCTGCCGTTGCAGTACCTGCTGATCTTCGCCGACTGGTACGGGCTGTTCTCGATCTTCATCCCGGTGTACGTATTCCTGCTGCTGCCGATCCTCGCGTCGCTGGGCGGCGACAGCACGCACTTCCTGGAACGTGCCTCGAAAGTGCAATGGGGCCTGATGATCGCCGTGTTCTGCGTGTCCTTCGTGCCCGCCCTGCTGACCCTCGACATCCCCGGCTACGAAGGCCGCAACCTGCTGCTGATTGCCTACCTGGTAATCGTGGTGCAGCTGTCGGACGTGCTCCAGTACGTCTGTGGGAAGTTGTTCGGCAAACACAAGATCGCACCCAACCTGTCGCCGTCCAAGACCGTGGAAGGCTTTGTCGGCGGGATTCTGCTGTCATCCCTGATCGGCGCGGCACTGTGGTGGACCACACCGTTCAACCCGTGGCAGTCGTTCTTGATTGCGCTGTTAATCAACCTGCTGGGGTTTGCCGGCGGCATCGTGATGTCGGCGATCAAGCGCGACCGGGGCGTGAAGGATTGGGGGCATATGATCGAAGGGCATGGCGGGATGCTGGATCGCTTGGATTCGGTGTGTTTCGCCGCGCCGATTTTCTTTCATCTCGTGCGCTTCTGGTGGACCTGACCCAACCATTCTCAAGCCATCCAAAAATCAAAATGTGGGAGCGGGCTTGCTCGCGAAGGCGGTGTGTCGGCCACTTAATAGGTTGGCTGA
>NZ_JANLGL010000145.1:0-15354 GCF_024655625.1 Pseudomonas sp. 18.1.10 | reverse complement strand
CAGCAGTTGTAATACCTGTAACTGACACACCGCATTCGCGAGCAAGCCCGCTCCCACACAAAGCCCACTCCCCTATGAGATCTCGGGCAATGCCTGTTACTTGGTTTCCGCCAACACCTTAAGCGCCTGCGCCGCCGCCCGCTCCTGCCCGGCCTGGGCCGTGGCATTCGCCGCCTCACGCCAGCGCCGCGCATCCACCTTCGCCGGCAACTGGCTTGGCCGCTGGGTGAGGATCGCCCAACTCCCGGCGCTCTTCCACTTCGATTCAAACTCGCTGAAGCTCATCAACAGGCGCCGGTCCATCCCGGAGCGCAGCAACACCGTGCTTTTCTGCTGATTGAAGCCCACCACGACCACGTACCGTGCGTCCGACCACAGGCTGCCGCCAACCCGCGCCATCACCGGGTAACCGGCCGCAACCTGGGCCAGCACCGCCGTCAGTTGGCTATCCAGCGGATACACCATCAACCCGTACTCACGCGCCAGCACCTGCATGTTGCGCTCAAGGTCGGCCTCGCCACCCGGCAAGCGCAGTGGCTTATCCAACAAGCCCGGTGTCATGACAATGCCTTGTTGCGACAGCATGCTGGCCAATGCCGCAGGGCCGCTTTGATAGGCCTCGCTGCGAAAGGTCGGCACGCCATTGAGCTCGACACGCTCCGGCAGGCCCGGCAGTTTCGAGGGGCTGCCGGAACACGCCGCAAGCCCGAGGGCGCAGGCCAGCAACACGGATGTTTTCACGTTCGACCGTAACCGCAATTTTTTACTCTCTTCATCAACTGCCGGTAAGGGTCCCGATCATAGGGCGCCGGGCCACGCGGGTATAGCCTCAAGCGTCAGTAAAGCGCCCGGGATAGAGCAAAGAAGTTGGACAGACTCGACCATTGGTCAATAGCAGGCAACCGTCAGGTAGCTAGACTGTCCATTGAAAAGACTGTGTATGCCCCATCGGGGCGAAAGGAGGCCCGTATGAGCCTTGCAACAACGATTTTCCTGTTGGTCTGCGGTTGGCTGGCGGTAGCCGGCGCCATGTTGTGGGGGGTGTTGCGCATCACGCGCCGGCACCATCACCCCCACGTCGCCAAACCGGCCAAGCCCCTCAAGGCCGCTGTGCATCACGCCTAGCCAGGCATGCAGTTGAAGTCCTGGGTCGCCGCGACTTCCTTGCCGTGCGCATCCATCAGGGATGCGCGCACGGTGGTACCGAGGCTGGACTCCACCAGGGTGTAGTGCTCACCCGCCTTGAAATCCTTGTACTCGACCCGCCCCTGGCAGTCCTGCTGATTGTCGTCGCCGGGTTCCTCTTCGAACAGCGTCACGTCCAATCGATGAGCCCCCGGCGGCACTTCAAAAAAGCGCCCGTCATCCACGCGCTTGCCATCCAGGCGCTCGGCCATCAGGTCATTCGGCGCCTCTTCCTTCAAACCAATCCACGCCTCGCTCGGGTCCGCCTTGGGGATCGGGCCGGCGCACGCCGACAACAACAGCACGGCGCCAAGGGCGGGAATCAACAACAAAGGTTTCAGTGACATGGCAGGGCTCCAAAAAAAGGACGATGCGTCCGATGGGGCACAAGCTTGGAGAGCGACCCTGTTTAGAACAAATGAATACACATGAAACGATCTTCAACCGCTACCTAAATGTTCCTTCACCTGGCTGAAAGGTGCGTGTTAGGTGGGTCGGGCAAGACTGCCGGGGTTTGCAATCCTGCTCCAATGGAGGTTCACGCATGCTCGGGCTGGTAAAGACCGCACTGCACAAGCCGTACACGTTTATCGTGTTGGCTATATTCATCTGCATCATCGGGCCGATGGCGGCCCTGCGAACTCCCACGGATGTCTTCCCCGATATTGGCATCCCCGTGGTCGCCGTGGTCTGGCAGTACAACGGCCTGTCGCCGGATGCCATGGCCGGGCGGGTGATCTACACCTACGAACGCTCCCTGAGCACCACCGTCAACGACATCGAACATATCGAATCGCAATCGCTGCCCGGCATGGGCATCGTCAAGATCTTCTTCCAGCCCGGCGTCGACATCCGCACCGCCAACGCCCAAGTGACGGCCGTGTCACAAACCGTGCTCAAGCAAATGCCGCCGGGCATCACGCCGCCGCTGATCCTCAACTACAGCGCCTCCACGGTGCCGATCCTGCAACTGGCGTTCTCCAGCCCGAGCCTGTCGGAAGCTAAGATTCGCGACCTGGTGCAGAACAATATCCGCCTGCCGTTAAGCGCCCTGCCCGGCCTGGCCATGCCCACGCCCATGGGCGGCAAGCAACGCCAGATCACCCTTGACCTCGACCCCCAGGCGCTCGCCGCCAAAGGCTTGTCGGCCCAGGACGTGGGCACCGCCCTGGCCCTGCAAAACCAGATCATCCCGGTGGGCACCGCCAAACTCGGCCCCAACGAATACACGATCCTGCTCAACAACAGCCCCAAGGCGATTGACGAGCTCAACGACCTGCCGATCAAGACCGTGGATGGCGCGCTAATCACCATCGGCCAAGTGGCCCACGTGCGTGACGGCTCGCCGCCGCAAACCAACATCGTGCGCGTCGACGGCCACCGCGCCGTGCTGATGCCGGCGCTGAAAAACGGCAGCATCTCCACCCTGTCGATCATCGACGGCATCCGCCAGATGCTGCCACGCATCGACGAGACCCTGCCGCCGTCCTTGAAGACCTCGCTGCTGGGCGACGCCTCGGTGTTCGTCAAGCAATCGGTGGGCAGCGTGGCCCAGGAAGGCATCATCGCCGCCCTGCTCACCAGTGCGATGATCCTGCTGTTCCTTGGCAGCTGGCGCTCGACGCTCATCATCGCCGCGTCGATTCCCCTGGCCGTGTTGTCGGCCATCGCGCTGCTCGCCGTCAGCGGGCAAACCCTCAACGTCATGACCCTCGGCGGGCTGGCGTTGGCGGTGGGGATTCTGGTGGACGACGCCACCGTGACCATCGAAAACATCAACTGGCACCTGGAACAAGGCAAGTCGGTCAAGACCGCCATCCTCGACGGCGCCGCGCAAATTGTCGGCCCCGCGTTCGTCTCGCTGCTGTGCATCTGCATCGTGTTCGTGCCGATGTTCATGCTGCAAGGCATCGCCGGCTACCTGTTCCGCCCCATGGCGCTGGCGGTGATCTTTGCCATGGCCAGTTCGTTCATCCTCTCGCGTACGTTGGTGCCGACGCTGGCGATGTTCCTGCTCAAGCCGCATACGCCGGAGCAAGGCGCGGGGCATCACCCGGAAGATGCGTTCATCAACCACCACGAGGGTGAGCAACACGCCAAACCGAGGCATGCCGCGCTGCAAGCGGTGCTGAATTTCCAGCAGGGTTTCGAGCGTCACTTCTCGACTATCCGCGACACCTACCACGGCCTGCTGCTGTTGGCGCTGGGCAACCGCAAGCGCTTTATCATCGGCTTCCTCGCCTGTGTACTGGCGTCGTTCCTGCTGCTGCCGAGCCTGGGCCAGGACTTCTTCCCCGCCACCGACGCCGGCGCCCTGGCCCTTCATGTGCGCTTGCCACTGGGAACGCGGATCGAAGAAAGCGCTGCCGCCTTCGACCGCATCGAAGCGCGCATCCGTGAAGTGATCCCCAGCGCTGAACTCGACACCATCGTCGACAACATTGGCATTCCCCTCAGCGGCATCGACATGGCCTACAGCAGCAGCGGCACCATTGGCCCGCAGGATGGCGACATCCAGGTCACCCTGAAACAGGACCACGCACCCACCGCCGACTACGTGAAAAAGCTGCGTGAGGCGCTGCCGCACAGTTTCCCCGGCAGTCACTTCGCGTTCCTGCCCGCCGATATCAGCAGTCAGATCCTCAACTTCGGCGCCCCGGCCCCGCTGGACGTGAAAATTTCCGGGCGCAACGATGCCGAAAACCGCGCCTATGCCGTGGAACTGGAACGCCGCCTGCAACACGTCCCCGGCATCGCCGACCTGCGTATCCAGCAGTCCACCGGCTATCCGTCGCTGCAAGTCAACGTCGACCGCCTGCGCGCCAACGGCCTGGGCATCACCGAACGCGACGTGACCAACAGCATGGTCGCGTCCCTGGCCGGCAGCTCGCAGACGGCGCCGACCTTCTGGCTGAACCCGGCGAACGGCGTGTCGTACTCCATCGTCGCCGCCACACCGCAATACCGTCTCGACAGCCTGCCGTCGCTGGAAGCCTTGCCGGTCACCGGCGCCGACGGCCAGTCGCAGATCCTCGGCGGCGTGGCGAGTATTTCCCGGGTGCAAAGCCCAGCGGTGGTGACCCACTACAACATCGAGCCGACCCTGGACCTGTACGCCAATGTGCAAGGCCGTGACCTCGGCGGCGTGGCCCGCGACGTGCAAAAGGTGCTGGATGACACCGCCGCGCTGCGCCCCAAAGGCGCGACCATCAGCCTGCATGGGCAGATCGACGCGTTGCATGAAGCCTTCAGTGGTTTGAGCCTGGGCCTGCTCGGCGCCGTGGTGCTGATCTACCTGCTGATCGTGGTCAACTTCCAGTCGTGGGCCGACCCGTTCGTCATCATCACCGCACTGCCGGCCGCACTCGCGGGCATCGTGTGGATGCTGTTCCTCAGCGGCACTTCGTTGTCAGTACCGGCGCTGACGGGCGCGATCCTGTGCATGGGCGTGGCCACCGCCAACTCGATCCTGGTGGTGAGCTTCTGCCGTGAGCGCCTGGCCGAACATGGTGATGCGCTCAAGGCGGCGATGGAGGCCGGCTACACGCGCTTCCGCCCGGTGTGCATGACCGCCCTGGCAATGATTATCGGCATGTTGCCGCTGGCCCTTTCCGAGGAACAAAACGCCCCCCTCGGCCGGGCGGTGATCGGTGGCCTGATCTTCGCCACCGTCGCTACCCTGTTGTTTGTCCCCGTGGTCTTCAGCCTGGTCCACGGCCGTCACCCTACTCGCGCAGTTGCCGGAGAAACCCCACATGTCGTCTGATCACAACCCCTCGCGCAAGCGTCTGATGCTCCTGGGTGTCGGCGGCCTGACCCTGGCCGCCCTGCTGGTCGCCAACGGCCTGCATGCCCGCACCTTGCATGAACAATCCGTCACCGCCTGGACCGAGACCGCCGCCATCCCGCAGGTGCTGGTGTTCCAACCGCAACAGAACGCCGCCGGCGATACCCTGCGCTTGCCCGCGCACCTGGAAGCCTGGAGCAAGGCGCCGATCCATGCACGGGTCAGTGGCTACCTGAAGGACTGGAAAGCCGACATCGGCACCCAGGTCAAGGCCGGGCAAATCCTCGCTGAAATCGACAGCCCGGACCTCGACCAGCAATTGGCGCAAACCCACGCCCGGCTGATCCAGGAACAGGCCAACGCACGCCTGGCCGCGACCACCGCAACGCGCTGGCAAAACCTGTTGGCCAGCCACTCGGTGTCCCGCCAGGAGGCCGATGAAAAAACCTCCAACGCCGCCGCCGCAAAAGCCAACGCCGAAGCCGCCGCTGCCGACTACGCACGGTTGTCCGCGCTGGCCGGCTACAAGACCATCCGCGCGCCGTTCGCCGGCACCATCACGGCGCGCAACACCGATATCGGCCAGTTGATAAAGGCCGACACCGACAGCGACCCGGAGCTGTTCAACCTCGCCGACACCCACCAGTTGCGCCTGTACGTGCCGGTGCCGCAAAACTACGCGGCGGTCATCCACCCGGGCCTGCAAGCCGAACTGACCGTGCCCGAACATCCCGGCGAACACTTCAAGGCCCGCCTGATCGGCGACTCCACCGCCATCGACCGGCGCTCCGGCACCCTGCTCGCGCAGTTCGTCGCCGACAACCCCAACGGCGCGTTGCTGCCCGGTGACTACGCCGAAGCGACCTTGCCGATTCCAGCCGACACCCACGGCGTGAGCATTCCCGCCAGCGCGTTGATCTTCCGCGCGCAAGGCACGCAAGTCGCCGTACTCGACGGGCACAACCACGTGCACCTGCAGAGCATCCATATCGGCCTCGACCTCGGCGAACGCCTGGTGATCGACCAGGGCCTCAAGCCCGCCGACCGTGTGATCGACAACCCGCCCGACGCCCTGCGCGAAGGTGACCCGGTGCAGCTGGCCGACGCCTCGGGAGGTGCCCATGCGCCCAAGGCTTAAACCCCTCGCGGCCCTGATGTTGCTGGCGTTGCAAGGATGCTCAATGGCGCCCGCTTACAAGGTGCCATCGGTGGACCTGCCCGCCGGCTATCGCGAACAGACCAGCGACGGCCCGTGGCACAGCGCGCAACCGTCCGATCAATTGGCACCCGCATGGTGGACGCTCTACCACGACCCGCGCCTGAGCGAACTGCAACAGCAACTGCTCAAGGCCAACCCGGACCTGGCGGCGGCGCTGGCGCACTTCGATGCGTCCCAGGCGTACGCCAGCCAACTGCATGCCGGGTTGTTCCCGCAAATCAACGCCAGTGCGCAACCGCTGCGCCAACGCCAATCGGACTCACGGCCCCTGCGCGGCACCACGCAGCCGTCGGTCTACAACAGCAACACCGCAGGGTTTTCCCTGAGCTACGACCTGGACCTGTGGGGCAAGATCCGCAACCAGGTCGCGGCCGGTGATGCCCAGGCGCAAGCGGCCGGCGACGACTTGGCGGCGGCGCGCCTGAGCTTGCAACAACAATTGGCGAGCTTGTATGTGCAGCTCAACGGGCTGGATGCGCAGGCGCGGATTCTCCAGCGTTCACTGGTGGATTTCCGCCAGGCACTGCAACTGACGCGCAGTCGCTACGAGGGGCAGATCGCCTCGGAACTGGACCTGACCCGCGCGCAAAACCAACTGGCCGAAGCCAAGGCGCAGCGGGATGAAGTGCAGGGCCAGCGCAACCTGACCGAGCACGCGATTGGCGAACTGGTGGGCGTGGCGGCCAGTACCTTCAGCCTGGCGCCAAGTGCGCAACTGCTCGGGCTGCCGGGCATTCCTGCACAGCTGCCGAGCCACCTGTTGCAACGTCGCCCGGACATTGCGGCGGCGGAGCGGCGCGTGTTTGCCGCCAACGCCAACATCGGCGTGGCCAAGGCAGCGTGGTACCCGGACTTCAGCCTGACCGGGTTGATCGGCGGGCAGACGCAAGGCGTCGGCAACCTGCTGTCGGCGAGTAATCGCTATTGGGCGCTGGGGCCGCTGGTCAACCTGCCGATCTTCGAGGGCGGGCGCTTGAGCGCCAATGAACGCCAGGCCAAGGCCGAATTCGAAGAAGCCGCGGCGCAGTACCGCAGCCACGTATTGAAAGCCCTGCGTGAAGTGGAGGACAACCTCACCCAACTGCGCGATTTGCAGCAGCAAGCCGAGGATGAACAGGCGGCAGCGGATGCGGCGCAGCACACCCAGGCATTGGCGATGAACAGCTATCAGGCGGGCGCCGTGAGTTACCTGGACGTGGTGACGGCGCAGACCGCCGCTTTGCAGGCGCAACGCACCTTGCAGGCGGTGCAGACGCGGCAGTTGCAGGCCAGTGTAGGGTTGCTGACTGCGCTGGGCGGCGGTTGGCAGCCTGGCGCCTGATCCCCGACTGCCTGTGGCGGGCTTGCTTGCAATCGCCGTGGTTCAGCCGGATATCTGCCGACAGACCACCGCGCGCAAGCAAGCTTGCGCCGCACTCCTTACATCTTGATGCCGTATAAAGCAGGGGTATTCACGGGGTCCACTTGGTTGCCCGCTAATACAATTCTCTTGAGTTGCGGCTGAAGGGCAAGATGAAAAAATGAACCACGTCCCAAGTGCCCGCGCCCCTCATGGGCAAATTTTTTGTCAAACTGCCCGTCCTGCAGAAGACGCGCATAAATTTGCTCGCCACGCGGCGACAGCACACTGCCTGCCACGACCACGCTCCCATCTTGTTGCACTTTGATTGCAAACCAGGAAGTAAACGGGGTTTCGTCAACATAAGGACGCCCGTCATTGAAGGACTGCAACGGCTGCCCCGCTGAATCGTATACAGCGACCATTGCTTGGCTGCTGTTGCCCCTACCGACTAAATATATAATCTCGTCGTAAACAGCCAGGTCATAAAGGCCGGAATTGAGTACCTCCACAACGGCGTACCCCTTGTGCCCGAAGGCTGTCACAAGCGAACCACTCGCTGAATAACGGGCCAACGCAGCATGCGACTCAACCTGATGTCCGTGGGACACTGACTGCGTACCGCCTACCACGCACCCCCCATCATTCAGGGCAACGACTCGAGACAACGTCGTATCCTTGCCTTCAAAGTGCACAGGGACAATCCCAGTGCCTCCACCAAACTGCAGATTCAACTCACCCGTTGCTAACAAGTTAATCAGCAACCCAAATTCACGAGCGGGGTTAACGCCATCAGATATTGAGTAACCGGCAGAAATCAAGATGTTGCCATTTGGCTGCAAACAACCAAATGGTTGCTGACTGTGAGTCGCCTGCGCAGGAATCGCCTGAATAATGCGAGTCCCGAATTCACTGTCCAGTTTTCCATCGGACTTGAAGCTGATGACCGCTATTTCACCCTTCTGAGGGTCGTTCATCACTTCCCCTATGAGCAAAATATCGCCGTTGCTCTTCACCAACACATCACAAGGGCGTGAGGGCACACCTTCAACAAAACTGCCCTTGACCACACCACCTTCTCCGAATCCGAGGTCCGGCGTTCCATCTTTACGGTTGCGATACAACCAAAACTGATCCAGCACCCAAAGGACAAATACCTGCCGCTCCTGCGAGTCCACGACGAGTGCCCGAACAAACCCGGAGGTACTCGGGTCCGGTATCACCACACCCGCATTGCCGTAGGAGGGGTCAGGTTGGCCAGGTGCAACAGGCCGCTTTTTGTCGATTTGTCCCATGTCATTTCTCCATTGTGTTGAAGATCAACCCGCCGCAACTCGGGCTCTGATAAGCAGAAACGAATCTGCGTATGCCCACAACTGTGAGAAATGACAGTTCTTCCATCCGTTGGTCGGCGTTCCTGTGTGCAATGCCCATCAAACGCCCTCACCGCCGCCGCCCTTGCCACCCACCGGGGCGGTGGAGGACTATGCCACTACGCACAGGACAGGTTAGCGGTGAGGGATCAGTGGCAAAGTATTCAGAGTTGGCCCGTTTACTGCGGAGCAGAATTGAAATGGGCATGTACCAGGCGGGGCAACGCCTTCCCTCTGTGCGCATCTTGAGCGCAGAACACGGCGTCAGCCTGGGCACCGTCCAACAGGCCTATCGCCTGCTGGAAGAGGAAGGCCTGGCATCACCCGCGCCGAAGTCCGGCCACTTCGTCACCCGCAGGCAGAACCTGCACCTCTTGCCGACCATGCGCGCCATCGAAAAAAACCCGCTCGATATATTGGAGTGGGATGAAATCTACAAGGTGACCACCAGCACCCCGGATGAACGGGTGCTGCAACTGGGCAGAGGCATGCCCCACGTTGACACACCGACCTTGAAGCCCCTGATGAAAAGCCTGAGCCACGAAGCCAAACGCTGGCAAAAGGACGGGCTCAATTATGAAAACATCAAAGGCAACCTGGAATTAAGGACGCAAGTCAGTCGCTTGATTATCGATTCCGGCTGCCTGGTCGACCCCGAAGAAATCATCATCACCACCGGCTGCCAGGAGGCCCTGATGTGCTCCATACGGGCCATTTGCAGCCAGGGCGATATCGTGGTCGTCGAGTCGCCGAGTTTTCACGGGGCGATCCAGACCCTCAAGGTCTGCGGCATCAAAGTCATTGAAGTGCCCACCCATCCGCTGACGGGCATCTGCCTGGAATCACTGGAGCTGATCGCGCAGCGCTGGCCGATCCGCGCGGTGCTGGTCAACCCGAACTGCAACAACCCGCTGGGTTATGTGATGCCGGATGAGCGCAAGGAAACCCTGGTGGCACTGTCCAGGACCTTCGGCTTTTTTATCATCGAAGATGACACCTATGGCGACCTGACGTACCCGTACCCGCGCCCCAAAACCATCAAGTCCCTGGACGCCGAGGGCAAGATCATCCTGTGTGGGTCTTTCTCGAAAACACTCGCCCCCGGGCTGCGGGTGGGCTGGGTGGTGCCGGGGAAAATCTACGACAAAGTGCTGCATATCAAATACACCAGCTCCGGCGCCACGGCCACCGCCAACCAACGCGCGATTGCCGAGTTCATGGGCAAGGGCCTGTACCAGATCCATCTACGGCGCATGCGCGCCAACTACAAGGCCAACCGGGAGTTGATGACCAGCTGGATCTCCAAGTACTTCAACCCGAGCATTCGGATCAGCCGCCCCCAAGGCGGGTATTTCCTGTGGATGGAGCTGCCGGATGGGGTGTCGGCCTATGAGCTCAGCGACTACTTGATGTTGCACAACATACAAATTGCCACCGGAAAAATATTCTCCTCCTCCGGCAAGTATGAAAACTGCATCCGCATCAACTACGGCGGCGCGCTCGATGAGCGGGTGGAGGAAGCGATCAAGATGATCGGCAAACGGGTCATGGACCTCAGCGTTTCCAACATGCTGCGCTGATGCCTCAATGACAAACAGGCCGGTAACGGCCTGCCTGCCTCAGTGCATGGATCTCAGCTTGCAGAAAAACGAATGCTGTAGACGCGTTCCGGGCCCGGGCCTGGCTCGTCCAGCCCCCTCACCCACCCGGTTGACTCGTACAACTGCACCGCCTCTTTGTAGCGTGCCCGGGTTTTCAGGAAAATCTCCTTGAACCCCAATTGCCGTGCCGTCGACACCGCCGTCTGGAGCATCGCCACACCGGCACCAAAACCGCGATAGTCCTTGTCCAGGTAGTACTTGGTGAGTTTCACCCGGCCATCGTCGCCGCCCGTGAGGATCGCAGACCCCACGGGCACATCGCCAAACACCGTGACCAGCTCCACGACATTCGCCTTGGGTACACCAAAGCACATGATGTCGCGGTCATCATCGTCAGGGTCTGCCGCGATGCCGTACTCCACAAAAGTTTTGAACACCATTTTGCGGATGGCGATCGCGTCTTCGAGTCTTGCGCTGCGAATCCGAAAGTGTTCGTTATCTACGTAAATCGTCTCGCTCATGGGTACCAAGCCTCAACTTCAATGTCCGAGAGCGGAACCAGCACACAGGGCAAGATTGCGTTGTGCCCTCTTTCCTTTTCCGTGAGCGCAAGCATAGGTGCCCACTCGCTGTACTCACCGGAGACAAACTTCACCTGGCAGGCGCCGCACCGCCCCTGCCGGCAACGGGTGCGGACCAGGCCGAGTTTTTCACAGGCATTGACCAGCGAAAAAACGTCGCCGGCGATGGGCTCACGCTGCCCTGCGCAGGCGAGCGTAAAATTATTGGCGGTCATCGTTGGTCCATTCCCATTCCAGGCTGTCGTAGAGCTTCATCAAGCCGCGATTGTTATTCGTAAACTCGACGCCGCGCTGTAGCTCTACCGCGTTGTCGACCACGGCCGCGCGCACGCCATCGAGTGAGGGCCGTCCGAGTTGATCGATCACGGTGATCCAGGCATTCAGATCGGCCCGGAAGAAATTCTTCGCGACCAGCTCGACGGTTTCCTTGAACACCTGTTTTCCGTCTTTGGAGAGCTGCCAATAGACATCGCGCGCCAACACCGCAAACTGCGAGCCATGACTCCACTCATCCTTGGCATGGGCATTGACCGCCGCGAGGAACATCGGCTGGATCGACGTCGCATTCGCCAGCAGGTCCAGGTAATCGGTGATGTGGTTCTCTGTGCAGCAGGCCGTGGCGATACGCGCAATGCGCCGCTTCCATTCGCTGTCCAGCCCATGGATATAGGCATTCATGACATTCACCAGGTGAAAGTCCGCAGGAAACAACGCCAGTTGCCGGTTGGCCCGCACTTCATCACAGGTGAGCACTGCCAGCAGCGTGTGGTAGCCCTCGTCGGTCATGGCTTCGGCCATTGAGCGCGCCATCTCGGGGCCGACACTGTTGTCTTGCCGCGAACGAATGACTTCGATACAGGCCGGCGTGACCAAATCGGTCTCAATAAAAATGGTGTTGCTCTGATAGATAATCCACCCGGCTGAGAGCAAGTCGTTTTTATCTTGGGGCTCCAGGGCGCGCCATGCGTCGAATGACGAGAACGGCACCATCGACTCCAAAAAGTCTGGCGCATGCATATCAAACGCCAGGCTGGTAATACCTTTAAAGCGCATGACTTCGGCGTCAAATGACCAACTTTGACTGATGCGTTCAATCACTTCCCGTGAATAATCGCGAGTTTCAATATCCATTCCGCTATGACGCGACATGCTCAGCCCCTTGCGCCGTGAATTCCAGAAACAACATATCCCGCGATGCGACGCCATCGTCTGCCGTGTTCATTTGACTGACGCTGTGATACACCTTGGAATCATCAAAAATCACCAGGTCGCCATAACGCTTGAGGGTGAAACTTTCGAGCAAGGCCTTGTCGTTGTCATAGATTGAATTTTCTGCACCGGTGCAATTGTCCGTGCGATTGACGCAAAACAAACTGGAAAAGGTAACACCGTCCTTATGTATGCCTTCCGGCGTCGGGAAACCGGCAACGCCACGCGACGATGTAATTCGCACTTGGTGCAAATAGACCTGCCACACCGCCACATCTTTATAGCGGGTAAAAATCGCCACATAATCGCGAATCATGCGTTTTATAAACGGGTGCGTCGCAATGTAGGGGGTGATCGGTTCAAAGTACCGATCCACGCCGCCATTCAAGGTGTTGGTGTACTTATCCTGGAAGAACGGCCGATGCGGAAGAATAGCGATTTCATCGTTAAGCACACTGTAGCGAAGTTCGGTAAAGCGCCGCCGACGGTATTTACCGCCGTCCGCCATGAACTCATCCGGTGGCAAGCTATCCCACGTCTGCAGGAACGCTCTCCAGTCATCAGAGCGATGGGCCAGCGTCACAAAGTAGTTGAAATAGTTACCCACCCAATAACCACTGTGCCTGAGTTGCTGCTCAATCAGATCAGAGGTGCTTTGCACAGTGGACAATGAACGGGCTGCAGAGCCTTCATACTTCATAGATAGCTATCCTTCAATGGATGGTAGAGAACCCTAGTGCCGCACCAAAAAATACGAAGAATACAGCGACTACTTTGGAACCGATTCTACTGGCGGAGGGCGACGTCAACTTCGACGCGATCCTGGTGGCCACCACGGCGTAACAGGAAAGAATCGAAAACTTTATCAGCGCGCTGATAATCACCAGAAACGCAAAGAACTGAAGGTCGGGCGTGCCACTCTTTTCGAACTGCGGTAGCAACGCTGTAAAGTACACCAGCGCCTTTGGGTTACTGATACCGATCAAAAAGGACTGGGCCCACTGGCGCGTCAAAGCGGGTGCCCTGACAACGGGTGTATCCGCATTTGTAGCACTCATGATCGCGCGGCTTTTCTTGAATGCGCCAACCCCCAAGTAAACAAGATACGCGGCACCGGCCAGTTTCAAGGCATTAAACATCGACGGATGTTCTGCAAAAAAAGTGGCAATACCCAATGACGAGATCAAGCCCATAATCAAGATGGCAAATACATCCCCGGTCAATACACCAATCGCTTTCAACGGCCCATACTTGATGGAGTTATTCACCAGGAACACAGTTGACGGCCCTGGCGAACCGGCCTGCACCATCGTAATCAGAATGAACGATAGCCACGCATAGATAGTCATGATTAAACCCCGGACACATACCACTGGACGAATAGACTTTCCGGCACTTGCATTAAGACGAGCCCAACGCAACTCAACGAATAAGCTATTGTTAACGCTACTCGGCACTTAATTAAGATCCAGAAAATCCACTTATTTAGTGCACAGTTGAACGCCCGGCCATCTGTATGGTGGTTTTTTCCAAAATCTGTACCAGAGCAAGCACGCGATGTTTTTGCGGGGGCGCAAGACGCAAAAACCGGCGCTAGGCGCCGGTCTGTGTGTGTTTGTGCGGACGCGCCAGTTGGCGCATCCGTGAGTGATAAAAAACCGCGTCAGGCGGCCATCTGGCGCCCCGCTATCGCGGCGGAGGCCGCAACCATCGCCCGCAACAACACCGCACAGCCCGCCGCCAGGTCATCCGGTGCAGCGTTCTCGATTTCGTTATGGCTGATGCCCCCTTCACAGGGCACAAAAATCATCCCCGCCGGCCCCAACTCCGCCACGAAGATCGCGTCGTGCCCTGCCCCGCTGACAATGTCCATGTTTGACAGGCCCAAGCCATTGGCCGCATCGCGCACGGCGTCCACACAACCTTTGTCGAAATACAGCGGCGGGAAGTCCGCCGTCGGCGCCATCTCAAAGCTCAAGCCATGCTTGGCGCAGGTCTCGTCGATCACCTTGCGCACCTGGGCAATCATCGAATCCAATCGCGCCGGCTCCAGGTGACGAAAATCCAGGGTCATGCGCACTTCGCCGGGGATCACATTGCGCGAACCCGGATAGGCTTGCAGGCAACCCACCGTGCCGCACGCATGGGGCTGGTGCCCCAACGCCGCCGCGTTCACCGCTGCAACAACGGCTGCGGCACCGACCAAGGCATCCTTGCGCAGGTGCATCGGCGTCGGCCCCGCGTGGGCTTCGACGCCCCGCAGTTTCAGGTCGAACCACTTCTGGCCCAGCGCGCCCAGTACCACGCCGATGGTTTTTTTCTCATCTTCAAGAATCGGCCCCTGTTCGATATGCGCTTCGAAATACGCGCCGACCTTGTGCCCGCTTTCCGGCCGTGTACCGGCGTAGCCAATGGCGTTCAACGCATCGCCCACCGAGACGCCATCGGCGTCGACCTTGGCCAGGGTATCCGCCAGGCTGAATTTCTCGGCAAACACCCCCGAACCCATCATGCAGGGTGGAAAGCGCGAGCCTTCTTCGTTGGTCCACACCACCACTTCCAGCGGTGCTTCGGTTTCCACATTGAGGTCGTTGAGGGTGCGCAGCACTTCCACGCCGGCGAGCACACCGAAGCAACCGTCGAACTTGCCACCGGTGGGCTGGGTGTCGATATGGCTGCCGGTCATCACCGGTGGCAGGTCGGGGTTGCGCCCCGGGCGACGGGCGAAGATGTTGCCGATGCCGTCGATGGTCACGGTACAACCGGCGTCTTTGCACCACTGCACGAACAGGTCGCGGGCCTGGCGGTCGAGGTCGGTGAGGGCCAGGCGGCACACGCCGCCCTTGGGTGTGGCGCCGAGCTTGGCGAGGTCCATCAAGGACTGCCACAAACGGTCGCGATTGATGTGCTGATGGGTGGACTGCAGAACGTCGAGGGCAGCGTTCATGGGGATCTCCTCAGGCTACATTTTTATGGTTTCAACTGGCGGAACTCGGTCAAAACTGTGGGAGCGGGCTTGCTCGCGAAGGCGGTGTGTCAGCAAGCACATCTGTTTCTGAT